>CACYEE010000212.1 GCA_902773415.1 uncultured Actinomyces sp. | reverse complement strand
GGAGCGGCCGCGCGGGTCTGCGCAACCGGCTGCGCCTGCTGGACGGGAGCGGCAACCTCCTCGGTCTCCTCGACGACAACCTGCTGCGTCTCTTCCACCACATCGACGACCTGGGTCTGGGCGACGGCCTGCGGAGCCTCGACAGCCTCCTGGGTTTCGGCCTCGCGAACAAGGGCGGCCTCCGCCGGTTCCTCTTCCTCGGCGACCGGTTCGGGCTCGGGAAGCGTCACGGAAAGATCCGCCGAGTCCGCAGATTCGGTAACCGCAATCTCGGCCGTCGGAGCGGAGTCCTCCTCGACCTGGGGAGCCGTGAAGGATTCCGTCGCGGCAGGAACCGTGGTCTTCTCGGTAGTCGTGCTCGACAGTTCGGCAAGCGCCCGCGCGCCCGAAGCGCCATCGGCATCGCCGGAAGCCGGCATCGCCAGACCGAACATCGCGCCGACCGCAACGGCGGCAACGGCGGCCTTGGAGGCAGGGGAACTGAGAGCTTCGAGGGCTGCCTCGCTACGAACGTGGCGACCTGCCATTCGACTTCTCCTTCATCGTCTTGTTCTTCGATTCGTCAGCCCGGAATTCCCCGGACCATGTCCAGTAACTAGGATATAGGTCCTCAAGCCCATTGTCACGGTTATGTAACGGACGGCATGTTTTTGCCGCGCGCGCCCGCATTCCGCCATTGCGCAGAAAACTGCCGGAAAGTCTCTTCGGCACGCGGCGGCGGGCACCGGTCCGCCCCCGCCCGATAACGTTTTCGTGACTTCTCCCACACCATTCGTGTGAAACCTGCCAAGAACCCTGCCGTTTCAAGGCTCCTTTCAGGAAACGCCCTATCCTTGAGGGCATGGATTTCATATCGGACCCCCAAGTACTTCTCGCAGCCCTCGGCCCTTGGGTCGTCCCCGGCGTCGCGCTCGTCCTTTTCGTCGAATCCGGGCTCCTCTTCCCGTTCCTGCCCGGCGACTCCCTCATCTTCACCGCAGCCCTCCTTCACGAGGAGTTCGGCTTCGGCGTGTGGACCCTCGTCGTCGTCGGCATCATCGCCGCCTTCCTCGGAGTGCAGGTCGGCTACTGGCTCGGCGCGAAGTTCGGCCGGCGCCTGTTCACCGACGACGCGCGAATCCTCAAGACCGAATACATGGAACGCGCCGAGGAGTTCTTCGACAAGTGGGGCGCAGTCTCGCTCGTCCTCTCCCGTTTCGTCCCGATCGTGCGAACCTTCGTGCCGCTCGCTGCCGGAATCGCCCGCATGGACTACAAGAAGTTCGTGTTCTACAACACCGTCGCCGCCATCGCCTGGGTCGGCCTCATGACGATTCTCGGCCTCACCCTCGGCCAGATCGACTACGTGCGCAACAACATCGACGTCATCGCGATCCTCATCGTCCTGATTTCCGTCGCCCCGATGGGCGTCGCCTGGCTTCGCGCCCAGCTCCAAAAGCGCCGCGCCAACCGCGCCGCCGCCTGAACGCGCCCGCCACAGCCCCTTTCGGAAAACCCCGGCCCTTCCCGTTCCGTTTCAAGGAAGCGCGAAGCCGCCGGGGTTTTTCGCGCCCGAAAACCGCCGGTCAGGCCCGGACAAGAAGATGGACGCGCATCCAGGGCGCAAGGTCGACCGGCAGCGACCCCTCGGTTTCGGCGGTGACGACGCCGTCGCCGCTGCGCACGAGCATCTGCGCGCCAGGCATCATGCGTGCAGCCTCGAACTCGGCAAGCAGGCTTTCGTCCACCTGAAGCGACTCGCCGATTCGGGCAAGACGGCAGCGCCCGCCCTCGGGATTCTTCTCAAGAAAAGCGGCCACCGACACGAGCCCGGCCGCCTCGGCGGCGTGGAGCCCCGGCCCCGCCTCGCGGCAGGAGGGAATGACGTTGCCGAAAGGATCGGCATCGACGTCGCCGAGAAGGCTCGCGATGCGCTCTTCGACGACGTCGCCCATGACATGCTCCCAACGGCAGGCCTCGTTGTGGACCTGGGGCCACGAAAGCCCGATCACGTCAAGAAGAAGCCGTTCGGCCAGGCGATGCTTGCGCATGACGCTCGTTGCGGACAGGCGCCCCTTGTCGGTGAGGCGGACGACGCGGGCGGCGTCGACATGCAGGAGCTTGCCGCGTTCAAGCCGGGCAACGGTTTCCGAAACCGTCGGCTTCGACTGGCCGAGGCGTTCGACGAGTCGGGCGCGCATGGGAACGACACCCTCCTCCTCCATCTCGTAGATGGCCTTGAGGTACATCTCGGTCGTATCGACGAGCCCGCCGGCCACGGCATCTCCTTCCCCCGGACATGGACGGGACAAGTCTAGTTGCAGGCCGCGAAGCCGGACGCCCCGGAACATTTATGCATGACACGCTGCGCGAAAACGGTTCTAGCTCCCTAACCCCGCCGAAGCATGCGCGACCTTGCCAAAACCCATCCACACCACCAAACCCATGCATATGCGCGCCTGGGCAAGGTTGCGCAGCCACACCGGCACCCCGCCAGCAAGGCATAATGGGAGGCATGACCGAGAAGATTCCCGCATCCCTGCTTCCCGCCGACGGCCGCTTCGGCTCCGGCCCTTCCAAGGTTCGCGACGCCCAGCTCGCGGCCATCACGGCCTTCGGCTCCCCGATGGGCACCTCCCACCGGCAGGCCGCCGTGCGCGGCGTCGTCGCCGAAATCCAGGAAGGCCTCGCCGAACTGTTCGGCGCGCCCGAGGGATACGAGGTGCTTCTCGGCAACGGCGGAGCCTCGCTCCTGTGGGACGCGATCGCCTTCTGCGTCGCCGAGCGTCGCACGCAGACCGCCGTCTTCGGCGAGTTCTCGGGAAAGGCCGCGAAGGCAGTGGCGAAAGTGCCGTGGATCGGCGACGCCGAGGTCGTCGAGGCCCCGGTCGGCTCGGTGGCCGCGTGCATCGAGCGCGACGGCGTCGACACGTATCTGTATCCGCACAACGAAACCTCGACGGGCGCCGTATCGCAGGTGCGCCGCGTCGGACCCGCGCCCGCGACCGGGGCCGACGCGCTGACGCTTGTGGACGCCACCTCGATTGCGGGCGGCGCGACGGTCGACCTCGCCGAAACGGACATGTACTATTTTTCGCCCCAAAAATGCTTCGGGGCCGACGGCGGCCTGTGGATTTCCCTTGCGTCGCCCGCCGCCCTGGAACGGATCGAGCGTCTGGGCGCCGAACGCTGGGTGCCGGACATCCTGAACCTTCAGCTTGCCGCGAAGAACTCGCGCAAGAACCAGACGCTCAACACTCCTGCGCTCGCCACGCTCCTCATGGTGGCCGGACAGGTGCGCTGGATGCTTGCCGAGGGCGGGCTTGAGGCGATGGAGGCGCGCACGGCGGCTTCCTCCTTGGCCGTCTACTCGTGGGCCGAAGCCCGCGATTTCGCCGCACCCTTTGTGGAGCGCGCCGAGGACCGTTCGCCCGTCGTCGCGACGATCGATTTCGACGACGCCGTCGATGCCTCCGAGATTTCCCGATTCCTGCGGGAGAACGGAATCGTGGACATCGACCCGTACCGGTCGCTGGGCCGCAACCAGCTGCGCATCGGCATGTTCCCGGCGGTCGAGCTTGCCGACGTCGAGGCGCTGCTCGCCTGCATCGACTGGGCCGTCGCCCGTGGCGTCGGGCGTCGTCGAGTCTTGGCTCCGGCCCGCCCGCAAGATTCGGGGACGGGGCAGTTGTCGTCCGTTTGAACGAATTGGGGCCGTCCCCATAAGGGCGTGGCCGCCGTGGGGTGTCGCATCGGGGACCGTGTTCGCTTGTTTCGCTCCCTCTCGCAGCTTCCTCGCTCCGGTTTCGCGCAAGCAAGCTCGTGCCGGCCTTCCGCTCGTCGTGTCCCCTTTGGCGTATCAAAGGGGTCTGACCCCGTTGATACGCTCGCCCCTGCGACACCCGACCCTCTCACCTGCGCAAACGGCCGGGGCGGGAATCGGCACGGTGTTCCGGTTCCCGCCCCGGGCCGCTCCGCGCATCCTTCCGAGACAACCCCGATTTGCGCAGAGGCTAGATTCCGAGAATCGTCCGAATCGGGCCGATGAGGAAGTAGATGAGGAACATGCCGGACACGCCCCACATGAGCGGGTGGACCGTGGCGGCCTTGCCTCGCAGGAGCTGCATGATCGAGTAGAACATGAAGCCCACGCCAATTCCCACGGTGATCGAGTAGCCGAAGGGCATGAGGATGATCGTCAGGAAGGCGGGGATTGCCAAAGGCATGTCGTTCCAGTCGATTTCGACAACCTGCTGCATCATGAGGAAGCCGACGACGACGAGCGCGGGCGCCGCAGCCTCGGCCGGCACGAGGGAAACGACGGGAGCAAGGAAGGTCGAGAGCAGGAACAGAATGCCGGTGACGACCGAGGACAGGCCGGTGCGCGCGCCGTCGGCCACGCCGGAGGCGGACTCGACGAAGCATGTGTTGGACGAGACGCCGCCCATGCCGCCGCCGATTGCGCCGAGGGCGTCGACGAGCAGGATTTCCTGGGAGCCGAGCGGGTTGCCGTCTTTGTCGAGGAGGCCGCCTTCGGAGCCGACGGCCACCATCGTACCCATCGTGTCGAAGAAGTCGGCGAGGAGGGCGGAGAAGGCGAGCACGACGACAGCGATGACGCCGGCGTGCTGGAACGGGCCGGTGATGGAGAACTCGCCAAGGGTGGAGAAGTCGGGAATCTGGATGGGCGAGCCGTTTAGCGCAGGCACGGACTGCCAGCCGGAGAGGTTCGGTTCGATGGCGTTTCCGGCTTCGTCGTATTGGGCATAGGAGCCGAGGTGCAGCGTCGATTCGGCGATGACCGAGATGACGGTGGTGGCGAGGATCGCGATGAGGATTCCGCCGCGCACGTTCTTCACCATGAGGAGGGCTGCGAGGATGACGCCGAAGATGAAGATCGCGAGGGGGATCGAGTCGATGGATCCGGAGGAGGCGAAGCCGAGAATCGTGCCGTTGCCGGGGCGGATGAGGCCCGCGTTGACCATGCCGATGAGGGCGACGAAGAGGCCGATGCCCACGGAAATCGCGGTGCGCAGCATCTGGGGGACGGCGTTGAAAATCGCCTGGCGCAGGCCGGTGACGACGAGCAGGAACACGACGACGCCTTCGAGGACGATGATGCCCATGCCGTCGGCCCAGGTCATGCCGGGAATCTGCACGATCGTGTAGGCGACCATCGAGTTGAGGCCGAGGCCGGCCGCGAGCGCGAGGGGGAAGCGCGACCACACGCCCATGAGGATGGTGACGATGCCGGCGACGAGCGCGGTTCCCGCGGCGACGGCGGTCATGTTCGGCCCGTCGGTGCCGCCGCCGAGATAGGCGCCGGTGGAGTCGGGGCCGGACAGGATGATCGGGTTGAGAACGAGAATGTAGGCCATCGTGAAGAAGGTGACGAAGCCGCCGCGGACTTCGCGGCCGATGGTCGAGCCTCGCTCGGTGACATGGAAGTAGCGGTCGAGCGCGCCGGTGGGCGCAATCTGGCTGGTGGCCTGTGCGGGGGCCGGGCCCGTTGCTGTTGTACTCACCAGCCAAGCCTCACATCGTGGAAGCAGATTGTGAAATCAAATTCCACAATACGGGCGTGAAAACTCTAACACGGAGATTTGCCCCACCGGAGCCCCGCCGTCGCCCCGGCGAGACCCCTCGCAGCCCGACGGCAAGCCTCTCGCGCCACGGCGCTAGGGCACCGAGGCGAGAACGAAATGCCCGAAGCCGCGCATCGACATCGGCCCGTCGGAATCCGGGACAAACACGGCCTGGCCAGCATTGACCCCCGCAAGTTCCCCGTTTGCGAGCACCTGCGCCGCCCCCTCGATGCACACGAGCGTGCGCGGCCCCGTCGTTCGGATCGGCTCGAAGACCGAAGCGTCGCGCAGGCGGATTTCCGACAGCTCGAAATCGTCGACCGGCACGTAGAACGTCTGCAAGGCCCTGCTCATCCGCTCGGGCGCAATGCGGATCGGAGGGGCCGCCTGCGGGTCGACGATCCGCAGAAGCTCGGGAACGTCCACGTATTTCGCCGTCAGCCCGGCACGCACGACGTTGTCCGAGGCCGCCATGATTTCGACGGCGACGCCCGACAGGTACGCATGGACCATGCCCGCCGGAATGTAGAGCGCTTCCCCCGCCGACAGCGTGACGGGGTTGAGCAGGAGGGAGGCGACGACTCCCGGATCGCCCCGATGGAGCCGTCCCAGCCTCGCCGCCACGGCGTCGGCGCGCGGCGACGGGGACCGTTCCGGACTGCGCCGTGCGCATGCCTGCGCCACGGCGTCGACCTCCTCGGGGGAGGGCCGCGTCTCGCCGGACAGAAGCACGCGGAAAGCTTCGGCGACGCCGCTCGCCGTCACCACCTTGTCGAGGCGAGACGCGAGGGGCACATCGAGCCCTCCGAGAACCTCGTGGATGCGTCTGGCGGTGCGAAAGCCCGCGAGCGCGTCGAATCGCGTGAGCGCATAGGCGAGCTCGGGCTTGTGGTTGCGGTCGCGGTAGGAGCGTTCGCGCGCGGTGCGGGCAATTCCCGCGGCGTCCTCCGCCTCGTAGCCTGCGCGCGCCTGGGCGAGGTTCGGGTGGACCTGGAGGGATAGCGGTTCGCGCGGCGCGACGAGCTTGAGAAGGTAGGGAAGCGCGTTCGCGTAGCGATGCGCCACCGATTCCCCCAGGACACCTCCGGGGTCGGCGGCGACGACGTCGGCAAGAGTCTCGCGTTCGTCGCCCGGCACGACCGTCGACGGGTAGAGCTGGGACAGGTCAAGCAGCGGAGCGACGTCCACGGGCGAGACGAGCGCCGGATCGTCGAGATGGGCGCCAAGCCAGACCTCGGCAACCGGTCCCTCCGCTTCCGGCAGGCCGAACAGCCCCGGAATCGCCGTGGAACCGCCCCATGCGTACGGGCGCATGCGCCCCTTGAGCCGTATCATTGACGCGGGGCTTCGGCTAGTCTTCGGCTTCGGCCTTCGACGGCTCCTCGACGACCTCCATGTCGGCCTCGTCGACGACGGGCGCCGACGGGTCCCACATCTTGCGCTGCCTGGGCGTGTCGGTCTCCGAATGGGCGCCGCAGCCGTGGTCGAGGGAGACGACGGTGCCGTCGTCGGGAGACCACTCGTTGGCGCAGACGCCAAAGAGCTGGCGGGCCGAACCGGACATGGGAATGAAGAATCCGCAGGTCGAGCAATGCGCCCGTGCCGCGCGCGAACCGGCCGTCCTGGGTCCGTGCTCGCCCCGGTACCATCGTTCGTAGGCTTCGCCGCGCCCTTCGTGGGACAGGACGCGCTTTCGCCCGAGGCCGAGCTCGAATTCGGCAAGCTGGTCGGCATCCTCGCCCGTCGCCTCGAAGCCGCTCGCGAGGCGCGGATCGTCGGCCTGGTAGGGCAGGCGGTCCGTCGGGGAGACGTCGGAAGGCTGGAGGCGTTCGGCCCACGGCACCCAGGCGGGGGCGAGGAGGGCGTCGCCTCCCGGGCGCAGCGCCATCTCGTCGATGGTGACGCGCCGCGAACGAGCGGTGCGGGACACGGTCACGACCCAGTACCATCCTCGGTATCCGGGCAGGAGGCATTCAAAGGCGTGCGTGACGATGCGGTCGCCCTCGGGAACGACGCCGGAATGCTCGCCGACATTGTCGGGGCGGGTCAGCTCCCCGAGCGCCTCGCGGGCGGCGTCGATCGCCTCGGGGGAAGTGAGGATCTTTTCGCGGCCCGCTCCCGCGCGCGGCGCCACGCGCTTGACGTCAGGCATCGAAATCGTCCGCAAGGGTGCGCAGGGCCTGGGCGATGCGCGGCCCGACCTTCGGATAACGACCGGCCCGAAGCTGGTTCGAGGCTCCGTCGAGAATCCGGATGAGGTCCTCGACGATCGGAACCATCGCCTCGGGCGACCTCCGGTTCTTTTTCTTCAGGGACTCGATTTCCTGGAGAATCTCGACGTTCATGGCCTGCGGGCCGCGGCGCATGTCGGCAACCCCGTAGTCGACGCGGGTTCCTTTGCGCACCGTCGCGCCGATGGGCAGGGCCGATGCGGGCATGAACACCTCCTGCCCGTCATCGCCCGTAATGAAGCCGAATCCCTTCTTCTCGTCGAAAAACTTGACGCTTCCAGTAGGCACGAGAAACTCCCTCTTCTTCCGGCGCAGACCGCGCTCGAACAGACATGAAACCGCCACATATTCTACATGGTCGCAAGGCCGCGACACGCCCCGGTTCGCCCTCAGCCCAGAACGGATCGGGCACGGCCACCGTGAAGCGTCGCCGGGGACCGCGTTCGGCCGCTTCGCTCCCTCTCCGCCCGTCGCCGTCCCCTTGGGCGCAGGGCGTATCAAAGGGGTCTGACACCGTTGATACGCTCGCCCCTTGCGGCGCTCGAACCTCTCGCCTGCGCAAACGACCGGGACTCGAATCGGAACAACGTGCCGGTTCCCGCCCCGGCAAAGGCCTGGCACCCTTCCGAAACGCCCCCGATCCGCCCCTCCCATTCCGCTCTGGGCAGAGCTACAATGGGGGCGCGGGAAAAATCCCCGGTTTCCCTTCGCATCAGTTGGTACGGTTGGAGATGCAGGCAACACAACGGGCAGGCCGTGCGCTTGCGCCGCTGCGCGCAGGGGGATGCCTCCCCGTCGCCCCTATTGAGTACGTCGTCGCCGACAGGAGAGAATCAGCAACGTGAACGTTTTGCGCAAGGGCATGATGGCCCTCTCCGTAATCGCGGCCGGAACCCTCTCGGCCGCACCTGCCCTCGCCGAAGACCCCTTCGCGGTTACCGCCCCCGTTGTCGATGCCGTGAGCGCGGTCGACGACGCCGACGACCTTGAGGACGCCCTCGAATCCCTTCAGGACGAGACGGGCAAGGCCCTGCGCGTCGTCTTCGTCGACACCTTCTCCGGCTACTCGTCGGACGAATGGGCCAAGGCCGCCTTCGAGATTTCCGGCATGTCCACGACCGACACCCTGCTCGCCGTCGCCGTCGATTCGCGCCAGTACTCGTACTACTGCGGCAAATCCTCCTTCACGAAGGAGGAGATTTCTTCCGCCATCGAATCGCGGGCCTTCGGCGAATGGCGCTCGGGAGAGTGGGCCGACGGAGCGGAAGAGGTCGCCGAATCGCTCGGCGGCAAGGCCGCCGGCTCGTCGTCGGGCTCGGGCGGAACCGGAGCTCTCGTCGGAGGGATCGTCGTGATCGGCGCAGGCGCTGGCGCCGCCTACGCGCTCTCGCGGCGCAACCGCAAAAAGCGCGAGCTCGAAGCCTCCGGCGTCGACGAAACGGGCAAGGCCATCGACATTGCCACGCAGGCGGGCTCCGCCCTGCTCCAGGCCGACGACGGGGTGCGCGCAGCCTCCAACGAACTCGAATTCGCCCGGCTCGAATTCGGCAAGGAAGCCACCGACGACTTCGAGAAGGCCCTCGACTCCGCAAAGGCCAAGGTCGCCAGGGCCTGGGAACTGCGCAAGCTCCTGGAAGACGACGTCCCCGAACCCGCCGCCCAGGCCCGCCAGATGAACGAGCAGATTCTCGAACTGACGAAGTCCGCGCAGGAGGATATCGCGGCCCAGGAAAAGAAGTTCTCCGACCTTCGCGGCCTCGCCCGCAACGCCGGCGAACACCTGGCCGACCTCAAAGTGCGGGTTGGCGAAATCGCGGCGCAGATGGAAACGGCGCCCGCCCAGTTCGACCACCTTGCCGTCACGTACCCCGAATCCGCCCTGACGACCTTGCGCACCTACCCCGGCCAGGTCGCAACCCTTCTCGAAGCGGCACGAAAGGCCATCTCCGACGGCGAAACGTGCGTCTCCGAAGGAAACAGCGCGAACGCAGCCGTCTATGCCCGCCTCGCCGAAGACGAAATCCAGCAGGCCCGGGCGCTCGCCTCGAAGATCGCCAACGCCCGCCAGTCCTTCGAGGAAGCCAGCGCGATGGTCACCGACGGCGTCCGTTCCATCCAGGCCGACATCGCCGACGCGAACAGGCTCGGCGGCTCCGACCCGAACATCGCGAAGCTCAAGGCCAACGCCGAGCTCGTTGTCGCCAACGCGACAGGCGCAAAGGTCGACCCCTTCGAGCTTTCCGCCCGGCTCGCCGATGCCGAACAGGCCCTCGACGCCGCCCTCGAAGGGGTTCGCGGGGCTGCCGCCGACCGCGCACGCAACAAGGAACTCGCCGAGCGGGCCGGCAAGATGGCCCGCACCGCCATCGACGAAGCCGACCAGTTCGTCGGCCGCTACTCCGCATGGGTCTCCGAGAGGCCCCGCACCCAGCTCGCCGCCGCAAAGAGGACCTTCAACCAGGCAATCAAGACAGACGACTACCCGGCTGCATCCCAGCTTTTCAACGAGGCGCGGACAACCGCGGTCTCGGCCCTGACGATCGCGCAGAACGACGTCAACACCGCTTCCCAGCGCCAGCGCCGCACCCAGGGCCCGGCCGTGGGAAGCGACCTGAGCTCCATCCTCGGAGGGATGATTCTCGGATCGATTCTTTCGGGCGGTGGCCACTCCGGAGGATTCTCCTCCGGTTCCTTCGGGGGTTCCGGAGGACGCTACGGAGGCCACGGCGGCTTCGGCGGAGGCGGCTTCGGCGGAGGCGGAGGCTTCTCGGGCGGAGACGGCTTCGGCGGCGGCGGTTCCTTCTGAGGAACGCGGCCCCGGCAGGCTATCGCCTCCCTTCCGCATCGCACCCATCCGACAACCCCGCAAAACACAACGAAAGGCACAAAGAAACATGGCAGAAAAGCAGACCATCCTCGGCCGCATCGCCCAGCTCGCGAAGGCCAACATCAACGCGCTGCTCGAAAAGGCCGAGGACCCGCAGAAGATGCTCGACCAGATGGTGCGCGACTACACCAACTCCATCGCCGAAGCCGAAAACGCCGTTGCCGTGACCGTCGGCAACCTGCGTCTGGCCGAAGCCGACTACAGGGAAGACGTCGCCGCCGCAAAGGAGTGGGGCGCCAAGGCCAAGGCCGCCGTCGCGAAGGCTGCCGAATTCCGCGCCGCCGGCAAGGAAGCCGAGGCCGAGAAGTTCGACAAGCTTGCCCGCGTCGCGCTCAACAAGCAGATCGGCTTCGAGAACGAAGTCAAGGCCGCCACCCCGACAATCGAGTCCCAGCGCCAGGTCGTCGAGCAGCTCAAGGCCGGCCTCGCCCAGATGCGCGACAAGCTCCAGCAGCTCAAGAACGACCGCGATTCCCTCATCGCCCGCGCGAAATCCGCCGAAGCGCAGCAGGAAGTCACCTCCGCGATCTCCTCCATCAACATCCTCGACCCGACCAGCGAACTCTCTCGCTACGAGGAGAAGGTGCGCCAGCAGGAGGCCGCCGCTGCCGGCCAGATCGAGGTTGCCGCCGCGACGCTCGAAAGCCAGTTCGCCCTCCTCGAGGACGCCACGAACGAAACCGAGATCGAGGCCCGTCTCGCCGCGCTCCAGGCAGGCAACCCGGTTCCCCAGATCGAATACAACGAGTGGGACGACTGATCGCCCCTCCCTCCGTCATGGCAGCATAGCTGACCAGCTCGGCGGGGGCGCCCGGCTTCGCCCCGGCGCCCCCGCCGAGCTTTATCAAAGTTCCCGTGCAGCCTATCCCTCGGCCTACTCAATCAGACCTGACTTTCACAGTTTTGAGCTTGAATCTTCAGTTCAAGTGCAACTTGGGGCAGCCCGGTTTTCGTCGATGCGGTGGGGACGCGTGGTGGCTTGTAGGTCACTCAGGCGGTGAGGTACTTAGTGGCGCTACACGGCATTTCTTCCTAAGGTTGCGACCGCTATGTGAGGCCCAAGGCACTGCCCTTTCTTAGAGTCCGGAGTACTGCCCTGCATCTGCTAAGCACACGCGTCTTCCCACTCACACCCCGCCCAAGACTCGAAAACCCCATACCACATCCTCGTGAGGCGCATCTTGTGGTCGGTTTCTGCCACAATTGTGTTCCGTCAAGTGTTTCTAGCCGGTTGGGACTGCGGTGGGAATCCTGGACCAAATTCATCCTATGCGGCCAGCTCCAGATCCCTTCGGAACTGCATTGGACTCCTGTAATCCAAGTCGCTTTTGATCCTGATATCGCGATACCATTTCAGGTATGCGTCGAGCAT
>CACYEE010000211.1 GCA_902773415.1 uncultured Actinomyces sp. | reverse complement strand
AGGGCGGGCCGACCGGCGGCGATGCGACGCTGCGGGCATCGGAGGTCGATGCCGCGGAGGCCGGGATGCCCGCCGCCGAAGCGGGCGAATCGTCGGAGGAAACGGTCGCTCCCGAGGAAAACGGCGAGGATGCCGTTTCCAAGGACGAGCCGGCAGCCGAAGCGGGCGATTCTCCGGTGACGGGCTTTTCCGACGTTCCCGTTTCGCATGCCCAATATTCGTCGATCATGTGGCTTGCGGGGAAGGGAATCACGTCCGGCTGGGAGGATGGTACCTTCAAGCCGGACTCGATCGTGTCCCGCGAGGCGATGGCGGCTTTCCTGTACCGCTATGCCGGGGCGCCGGAGTACCAGCCGCCTGCGTCGAGCCCCTTCACGGATGTTCCGACGTCGCACCGTTTCTACAGGGAGATTTCCTGGGCCTCGGCCTCGGGGCTGACGACGGGTTACTCGGATGGCACCTTCCGCCCCGCCGACACGGTTTCGCGCGGAGCGGTGGCGGCGTTCCTCTGGCGCCTTGCCGGAACGCCTTCCGCCGGGGCGGAAAATCCCTTCGTCGACCTGGGCGTGTGCCATCCGCAGCGCCGCGCGATTCTCTGGCTTGCGGGAGCGGGACTTGCGCAGGGGTACGGCGATCATACGTTCCGCCCGTCGGCTGGGCTGTCGCGTGCCGCTTTTGCCGCCTTCCTGCATCGGTACGACGCGAAGGGCATGGGGGCCAAGGCTTCTCCGGCGTCGCCTGCTCGGGAGCCGGCCGCTCCTGCGGCGGGGTCCTTCCGTGACGTTCCGGCCTCAAGCCGGTTTGCCGGCGATATTTCGTGGCTTTCGTCGACGGGTATCACGACCGGATACGCGGATGGCACCTTCAAGCCGCACGGGGCCGTGACCCGCGATGCGTTCGTGGCTTTCCTCTACCGGTTTGCCGGATCTCCGGCCTACACGCCGCCGTCGAAGAGTCCGTTCAAGGACGTTGCGACGAGCCATCCGTTCTATCGGGAGATTGCGTGGGCTTCGGCGTCGGGCATTGCGGGCGGCTACTCCGACGGGACGTTCCGTCCTGCGCAGGCGGTGACGCGCGCCGCCACGGCGGCATTCCTGTTCCGTGCCGCGGGCAATCCTGCTTCGCCGCGGGGCGGGGGTTTTCCCGATACGAAGTGTTCGGAGCATCGGACGGCGATTTCCTGGCTTGCTGCTGCGGGAATCACGACGGGATACGGCGGTGGCAAGTTCCAGCCTGGCCTTCCGGTCGAGCGCCAGGCAATGGCTGCCTTCCTGCACCGGATGTGCGCGAAGGGGCTGGGCGTGGTTGCCTCTCCGTGGTCGAAGGCGACCGCGTACAAGGACGGCATTCCCTCCGAATGCATCCCCAAGGCGAAGCCTGCCGCTGCGGCGGCTCCCGCCGTCGCGTCGATGGCGACGGTCCTCGCCGGCATCAACGATCCTCAGGCGCGCGAAATGGCCCAGAAGGCGCAAGGCTACTCGTCGCCGTCGAAGTGGCTGATTCTCGCCAATCAGAACACGGCGCGCGTCGGCATTTTTGAAAAGCGCCAAGGCCGCTGGTTCCTCACGCGCTACTGGGCCTCCGGGCCGGGGGCGCCGAGCACGCCGACCCGCAGGGGAGTGTTCTCGGTCGGAAACCGTGGCCACTCCTTTGGCAGCGGATTCACCGCCTACTACTGGACCCAGTTTTCCGGCGATTTTCTTTTCCATTCGATTCTGTATTACCAGAACACGTTGAGGGTCAAGGACGGAACCTTGGGCCGGAAAGTGTCCCACGGCTGCGTGCGTTTGGCGATCGAGAACGCGAAGTGGATTCACGACAACATTCCTCGCGGCACAACGGTGGTGTCGTACTAGGGGAGGATACGGCTCGGATCTTGCGGGGCTTGCGGCGCGACTGTCGCAAGCCCCGCACGCGTATGCGCTTCAAGGCTGGGCGTGGCGGTGCATGCGGGTAGGCCTTGGGTCATGGTGGGACATTCGGGTAGGCCTCGTGGTTTTGCGCGGAGCGCGGCGACGCTGTCGAAGGCGGCGAAAGGGCGTATTTCTGGGGCGGTTTTCAAGCATTCACTTCCTTTGGCGTTGACGGGACTTAAGTCTTAATGTAGGATTTTAGTAGGGGAAATCAGCAGCCGGGAAGGCCCCATCCCAAAAGTTCGAATGAAGGATTGTCATGAAGTTCAGAAGGACTCTCACCGTCGGTCTTGTTGCCGGTTTGCTCCTTGCGGCTCCTGTAGCTTTTGCCGACGAGGATGCCGATTCCGATGCCCGCATCTCGTGGGCCGTTCTCGCTCCGGTCGAAATCGACGGAGCCGACTCGGGGTTCTTCGTCTACGACGACATGAATCTTGACGATGCCCTTCATGCCAAGCTCGCCGAATACGAGGCTGCGGAGAGCGTTTCTCTTGAGGATCTGTTCCGGGTTCTCTCCTACGATCCGCAGCGCGACCCCAGCCTCTATTCCTTTGAGGACAGCCAGGTTCCGGCCAATCAGGATGCCTGGCCGTACGGCACGAAGGCCGTGACGGTTCTCGGCCACACCTTCAACGTTCGGTTTACCGAAGTCCGGGCCGAAGGCGAGGAGGCGGAAGGCGAGGCGTTTCCCGAACCTGATTCCGATGTTCTTGAAGCCGAAGGCGGGGAGGCGGAAGGCGAGGGGTTTGCCGAACCCGACCCCGAAAGCGACGTCGATGTAGTCGCGTCTTGGGCGCATATGGGTCCGTATGTGACTGTTGAAGGCACGAATGTCGCCTTCATGTTCTACAACCAGCTGTCGCAGGCGGCCGAGGTGCAGGAAATGCTCGACGGCTTCGCTGCCGCCGACGAGGTGTCCTTCGAGGATTTCGAGGCCTTCCTCAACCACCACGCTTCGGCAGAAGACCTACAGAGCGCCGCGCAGAGGGCCGTGGAACTTGCGGAGCCCGGAGTTCCGGTGTCTGACGCTGCCGGCAATGCCGTGTCGGCAAGCCTTCCGAACGGCTTGCAGGCAGTGACCGCCTACGGAACAACCTTCATGGTTCGTTTCCCCGAAGCTCCCGTCCCGGTTGAGGAGCCTGTGCCGGTCGAGGAGGCCGAGACGGAGATTCCCGTCCTCGTCGAAGTTCCTGTGCAGGAGGCTCCATCCGAATTGACTCTGGCGACGCAGTCCCTGGAGTCCCGGTCTGCTCCGGCTACAGATAGCATCGCCACGATGCCCTTCATTGCCGACGATGCCGGCACGGCGTCGTTCGCTGCTGAAACCGCGGATGCTGCGGACACGGCCCAGTCGGATCTTCTGGCTGTCGCTCTCCCCGCGATTGCCCCGCCCTCAACGGTCCAGACGGTCGCTGCGACGGATCCCTCCGTTGCTCAGCCGGCCAAGTCGGCCGCGGTTCCCTCGGTTGCCGCCTCGGTGCGGAGCGGTGCGCCTGCGACAGTTGCAACGCCGAGGTCCGCAGCGGTATCCGCTGCTTCGGAAAACGCGAAGTCCGAGGCTGCCGAAGCCTCCGCGAAGCCGAAGCCTGCCCTTCCCGTGACGGGCGTCGACAAGGGTTCGCACGCCGAAGCGTCCTCCATGAAGGACCGGACCGAGACCGCGGCGATGCTCGAAAAGCCTTCAAGTTCGACTCCGAAGGCAGCTGGCGCGATTGCCCTGCTTGGCGCTCTTGGCTCGGGGGTTGGCGCTTTCCTGCTTCGCCGCAAGTAGGGGCTGTCCCGGCATTGCCCGGGCGGATTCGGTTCTGCTTTTTCGGATCGGGCAGGTTCGGGGCATTCGCCTATGCGAGAGCGAAATATCGGTTTTCGTCTCCGCCTTGCCGGAGGCGAACAGTTGCCGGAATGTAAGTCTCCGCCTGACTTTGTTGCCGTACCATAGAAACAAGCAGAAAGCGGCCGAATA
Source organism: uncultured Actinomyces sp. (assembly GCA_902773415.1). Taxonomy (GTDB): domain Bacteria; phylum Actinomycetota; class Actinomycetes; order Actinomycetales; family Actinomycetaceae; genus RUG11864. The sequence continues at coordinate 729 of CACYEE010000211.1, read as the reverse complement.
TGGCCGTCTGTGACGAGAAAGGGGGATTGTTCCGATGAAACGTCTGATGGTTGCGGTTGCCGTCGCTTCGGTGTCGCTGTTCGCTGCTCCGGCTGCATTCGCCGAGGACGAGGTCGAGCCTGCACCGGTCGCGGTTGCCGAGGACGAGGGGCAGGTCGAGCCTGCACCGGCTGAGATTGTCGAGGAGGAGGACGAGGTCGAGCCTGCTTCAGATGCGATTGCCGAGGCCGAGGGCGCTCCTGTTCTGCTCACGCTTGCAACGGCGACGATGACTGCAACGTTCGATGTGCCGGAAGCCGATGTCGAGGCGATGCGAGAGTCGCTTGCCGGAGGGTATGTCAATAGCGAGCTTCTTGGATGCTACGAGCATGCCGATCCGGACCGCTTCACGGAGGTCGAGGACGTGACGGTCTGCGAGCCGTCCGCCTTTGTCACCGCTGTCCTCGACTCTGGAGAGACGACCGGCATTGCGGCGACCTTCGAGGATGCGGCATACACGGTCGACCTGTCGGTGGTTCAGCTTGATGGCGATGGAGGGGCGACGCTTGAGATGGAACTGCCGGTGACCGGTGTTGACGGCTCGCAGGAAGCGGAGAGCATGGGCACGGGCGTCAAGGTTGGCCTTGTGTCTGCGGCCGTTCTTTCCGCTCTGGCTGGAGGCTTTGTGATTTTCAAGCGCCGCAGCTGAGCAGCGCGGCAGATCCGCGAACGAATCGGGGCGGGGTCGTT
>CACYEE010000210.1 GCA_902773415.1 uncultured Actinomyces sp. | reverse complement strand
GGGCCTTGCGCAGCACGAAGCGGGTCTGCGGCAGGGGGCCTTCGGAGGCGTCGACGAGGAGGACGACGCCGTCGACCATCGACAGGCCGCGTTCGACCTCGCCGCCGAAGTCGGCGTGGCCGGGGGTGTCGATGACGTTGATGGTGATGCCCTGGGGCGAACCGAATGCCGCCGCGGACGGGCCCTGGTAGTCGATGGCGGTGTTCTTCGCGAGAATCGTGATGCCCTTCTCGCGTTCGAGGTCGCCCGAGTCCATGACTCGGGTGCCGGTCTTCTCCACGGTTGCGCGCTCGCCGAAGGCGCCGGACTGCCAGAGCATGGCGTCCACAAGCGTCGTCTTGCCGTGGTCGACGTGGGCCACGATGGCAACGTTTCTCAGGTCTTTGCGTTCACTCACGGTGTCAAATCATAGCCGCCGCAAGGTTTTCTCAGACGTACCGCGGGTGTGGAGTGCCTTATGCGCTCCGGACACGGCAATGTTTCTCGCAGGCGGACGGGTTGGGTGCCGTCGCATGGACGACGCACGTTTCCCGCCCCGAAAGCTCCGTCCTGCCGCAAGGATCGGCCCTTCGGGAGCGTAGGGAACGGCAAGGCGCGACGACGCTGCGTTTGACACGAACCCATGCGAACATGCCGTCAGTCCGAAAACATGCGGGAATGAACGGACCCGGCGCGTCGCCAAGGTCCGCTCCGCACGGTCCGCGTCACTAGAAGTCGACGGGAACGGGTGCTGCGACGGCCTGAAGCCCGACGCTGGAATCCGCGCTGCCGCCACCCATGACGACGGGCACGGTCGCGGTAATCGGGAAGGGTTCCGGCTGGGGCATCGAGGGCGAGGAGGCGAGCTTGCGGATCGCGTCGCGCTGAGGGTTTCCTCGTTCGTCGCGCGGAATCGAGGGAAGCACGAGAAGCAGGCGGGGCAGCTTGAAGGCCGCGAGCTGCTGGGCACAGAATTCCTGGACCCGTGCAAGCTCGGGAACGGCAGCCCCGGGTTCGAGCACGACCGCGGCGACGACGATTTCGTCCCATGCCTCGCCGGGGATACCGCAGACGGCCACGTCGCGCACGCCCGGAAAGGCCGTGAGAACCTGCTCGATCTCGAGCGGATAGACGCTCGTTCCGCCGGTGACGATCCGATCGTGACGGCGGCCCGCCACGGTGAGGAAGGGGCCTTCGGCGACGACAAGGTCTCCTGTGCGCAGCCAGCCGTCGGCAAAGCCCGCGTCGGCGTATTCCTTTCCGTGCCAGAAAGTTCGGACGACGGAAGGCCCGCGCGCAAGCAGCTCGCCGACCGTGCCGTCGGGAAGGTCCTCAAGAGTTTCGGGGTCGACGACGCGGGTCTGGATGTAGGGAAGCGGATGTCCGATGGATCCGGGGCGGGCGAAGGCGAGGTCGTAGGGCATGTAGATGCCTGGACCGCCCATGTGGGTCGTTCCCCAGACGTTGAGCGGTTCGAGTCCGAGCGCCGAAAGTTCGCGAAGCAGCGCGACGGGGACGGGCGCTCCGCCGACGAGGGGCAGGCGGAGGGAGGAAAGGTCCGCAGGCCGTTCGGCTCGCCGCCGAATCATCGCCTGGTAGACGGCCGGGACGGCGAACATGACGCTTACGCGGCGCGATTCGATAAGGTCGAGCATTTCGTCGGCATCGTGCCTGCGTGCGAGGACGATGTGGCCTCCCGAGGCGAATACGCTCGCAACGGCACCGCCAAGTCCGGACCCGTTGGACATCGCAGAGACGACGAGGGTGACGTCATTGGCGTCGTAGGCGAGTTCGTCGCGCATGCTACGCCCAGCCCAGAAGAGATTGTCCTGGGTGAGGCACACGGCTTTCGGAACGCTTGCTTCGCCTGCAACGAACTGCATGAGCACGGGGCCGGTCGGGTAGGCTCGGGTTCCGAGGCCGGGCCGACGTTCGGAATCGCAGAGAAACTCGCCGTCGTGCTGGGCAATCGCGGCGGCAAGCCCGAGGTATCCGGCAGCGAGGGCATCGGTGATCGGGCCGGCGGCACGGTCGTCGTCGATGACGAAATGGAGGAGGGTTCCCGAGGATTCGAAGAGGCCGAAGGCGGCGGCTTCCGGGGAGCAGACGATGGCGCGCGGCGCACAGAAGTCGACGAGGCTTTGGGCCTCGAAACGGGTGAGGGAGGCGGCGACGGGAACCATGATCGCGCCGATTCGCGAGCAGGCCGCGAGGAGGACGAAATGGTACGGGCTGTTTCGGGAGACGATCATCACGCGGTCTCCCGAACTGACGCCCGTCTGGAGGAGAAGCTGGGCGAGCCGGCGCGATTCGTCCGTCACCTCCCCGACCGTCCATGTGCGGTCCAGGTAGGTCACGGAGGGGCGGTATCCGCGCAGCAGCGCGCTGCGGTCGAGGATTTCGGCGATGTTGGGGGTGAAGGAACTCTTCATGCCGCAGCCTCCTTTTCGCCTTGCTCCGTTCGTCTGGCCTCGCCGATGCGGGTCGAAGGGCCCACGTCGAATGCGCCCTACACTACCAAAGGAACCTTAAAACTGAACATTTGTTATCGAGCTGTAACCTTCCGAACATGCGTCGCCCCGACACGCACCAATCCACGGACTTCCTCGACAAGGGCGCGCCCGCCGTCGGCTCGCAGCGGGGACCGCGTCCGCTCGCTTCGCTCCCCGTCGCAGCTCCCTCGTTCCAGCCTCGCGCAAGCAAGCCCGCGCAGACCTTCGGCCCGTCGCCCCCGGCAGACCAGCGTCATGAAGGGAACCGCCTCCCAATGCGACACCAGCCTGTCCCCTTTCCGACACCCGACAGCAAGTGCGCCCCCATGAGACAGACCCCCAATCCGATCAAAAGCGGGGCGCGCTACAGGCCGGCCCGATCAAAAGCCTCGACGGCAATCGCCCGCCCGACCTCGATCACCTCGGCGGCACGATGGAACTCGAGGGCGCCGCACACGTTCCCCGGCACCTCGATCCGCAAATGGGCAGGCGACACGGCGTCGCGGACACGCTCAAGAGTGTCCTCCATCGTCGCCAGCGTCATCTCCATCACCTCGGACATCGAAATCGAACGGGCGGCATGAACGAGAAGGTCGGCCGCAGAACCCCTCTCCCCGGCCGGCCGCTCGGCCTCCCCCGCACCGTCCCCCGCAGGCTGCGCCGGCGGGACCGACCGCGCCGCGCCGACGCCGCCCCCGTTCTCGCGCTCATCGTCGCCCCCATCGGCATCCAAAAGCGTTTCAAGCCGCGACAGGCGCGCACGAAGGTCGCGCTCCTCCTCCGGCTCGCGGGCCTCGTCGCCCTCCGCGTCGCCCGAACGCCCGAAAAGGCCCGCAACACGCGCCGCAAGCCTGCGCCCCAAGGCCTCCGACTCCTCCTCGCCCCCGTCGGCCTCCACGCGCGCAGGCTCCACGTCGCCCGCATCGGCAAGCATCTGAACGCCGAGAAGATCCGAACGCCCATGCAGCGACACGGCAATCGTCACATCGGCCGGCACGGAAAAGGTCGGCTCCACAGGAACGGGATTGAGCACCGCGCCGTCCACCAGCATCCGGTCGCCCAGCATCACCGGCGTGATGAACCCCGGCATCGACATCGAGGCCCGCATGGCCTGCACCAGCGGCCCATGCTGGAACCAGATCTCGCGGCGCGACGTGATGTCCGTCGCCACCGCCGTATACGGAATCGGAAGATCCTCGATTCGCGCGCCGCCGCAGAACTCGTCGAGCCGTTCGACGATCCGCTTCGCCTTGACCACTCCCCCGCGCCCCAACGCGAAATCGAGGTTGCGCAACACGTCGAACTGGCGCAGCGAACGCGCCCACCGCGCGAAATCCTCAAGACCTCCCGCCGCTTCGAGCCCGCCGATCACGGCGCCCATCGACGTTCCCGAAATCGCGGCGATCTCGTGGCCGCGCGCCTTGAGTTCTTCGATGACGCCGATATGGGCGTAGCCTTTGGCCGAACCGGATCCAAGCACGAGTGCAACCTTCATGCTTCAAGCCTACTGCGCCGCGCTCCGCCCCGACAGGGCCGCCCGGCCCATGCGCGCACCGGCACCGACCAGCCCCGGGGGCGTCTCGCGCGGGCAAGCCCGCACAAAAGGGGACAGTCCCCAATCCGGCGCATCAAAGGGGTCCGACCCCAGCGATACGCTTTCGAGACAGCACCGCCACAAGGAACAAGTGCAGGCACGAACCCCAGCCCCACGCCACCCGCATGCAGCGCTCGACGCAAGCACACCGGGACGGCGGCGTCGCGCCACACGCCGCACAACCCCGAAGCTACATGAACAGCAGCCCGCCGCCCAGGGCGATGAACACGGGCGCGAACACCGTGGAAACGACCGTCATGAGCTTGATGAGAATGTTCATCGACGGCCCGGCGGTGTCCTTGAACGGGTCGCCGACGGTATCGCCAACCACCGCGGCCTTGTGCGCCTGCGAACCCTTGCCGCCCAGGTTGCCGGTCTCGACGTACTTCTTCGCGTTGTCCCACGCCCCGCCGGCGTTCGCCATGAAAATCGCGAGCAGGAAACCGGTGACGAGCGCGCCGGCAAGCAGGCCGGCAAGCATGTTGACGTTGAGGAGGCCCGCGGCGATCGGCACAACGACCGCAATCACTCCGGGAACGATCATCTCGCGCAGCGCCGCCTGGGTGGAGATGTTGACGCAGGCGGCGGTGTCCGGCTCGCCGGTACCTTCCAGGATGCCGGGGATTTCGCGGAACTGGCGGCGCACTTCCTCGACCATCCTGTTGGCGGCGCGCGAAACGGCGTTCATGGTCAGCGCTCCGAAGAGGAAAGGAAGCATTCCGCCGACGAATAGGCCGGCGACGACCCACGGATTCGTCAGGGAGATGTCGAGGCCGTTTGCGACGTTCGCGCTCGTGGCGAGGGTTGTCCTGAAGGTAAAGAAAAGGGACAGGGCGGTCAGGCCGGCCGAGCCGATGGCGAAGCCCTTGGCGATCGCGGCGGTCGTGTTTCCGACCGAGTCGAGCCTGTCGGTGCGTTCGCGGATTTCGCGGGGAAGTTCGCTCATTTCGGCGATGCCGCCGGCGTTGTCGGCGACGGGCCCGTAGGCGTCGACGCCGACGGTGATTGCGGTGGTCGAGAGCATTCCCATTGCGGCCAGGCCGATGGCGTACATGCCGAATTCGATGCTGCCGCCGGCCCTGGAGCCGATGAGGTAGGAGGCGACGATGGCGACGGCGACGACGAGTATCGGCAGGACCGTCGACATCATGCCGGTGCCCAGGCCCTGGATGATGTTCGTGGCCGAACCGGTTTGCGAAGCCCTGGAAATCTTGCGGGTGGGAGCGTACTTGTCGGAGCAGTAGTATTCGGTGGCCTTTCCGATTCCGAGGCCGCCGAGAAGGCCGAGCACGACGCAGGCGAAGAAGGCGAACGCGGCAATTGCGCCGTCGGAGGCGGATTGCCACCAGGAGAAGAGCGCGGCGACGACTGCGGTTTCGACAATGGCCGCGACGTAGGTGCCGGCGTCGAGGGCGGAGTGGAGTTTCGAGTCGTCGTCGGTGCGCACGGCGAACATGCCGACGATGGAGGCGAGGATTCCGGCGGCGGCGACGAGGAGCGGAAGGACGAGGGCAAAGGCGGCGTCGTTGCCGGACAGTTCGCCGGTTCCGGCCATTGCGGCGGCGAGGACCATCGGAGCGACGATCGAACCGGTGAAGGATTCGAAGAGGTCGGCGCCCATGCCGGCCACGTCGCCGACGTTGTCGCCCACGTTGTCCGCGATCGTGGCGGGGTTGCGCGGGTCGTCCTCGGGGATTCCGGCTTCGACCTTGCCCACGAGGTCGGCGCCGACGTCGGCGGCCTTCGTGTAGATTCCGCCGCCGACACGGGCGAACAGGGCGATGGAGGAGGCGCCCATGACGAAGCCGTTGACGACCCCGGAGTTGGAAACAAGCGAGTCGGGCTCGGCTCCGACGAGCATGAGGAGGGCCCAGAAGGAGACTCCGAACAGGCTGAAGGAGGCGACGGCGAGGCCCATTGTGAGGCCGGAACGGAAGGCGACCTGCAAAGCCCGGGAGATTCCGGATTCCGCGGCGCGTGCGGTGCGGGTATTGGCGCGGGTTGCCACGTACATGCCGGCATACCCGGCGGAGGCGGAAAGGATTGCGCCGGTGACGAAGGCGATGGCCGTTTTCCATGACAGGAAGATGGCGACGGCGATCGCGACGATGGCGACGAAGACCACGAGAATCCTGTATTCGGCGAAGAGGAAGGCTTTCGCGCCTTCCTGGATCTTCTTCGAGATCGAGTTCATCCGTTCGGTTCCGGGATCTTGCGCCAGAACCCATCGGCCCAGGCATAGCGCCGTTGCCATGCCGACGATTGCGCTGAGGGGAGCCAGCCATGCCACCATTGCGCTCATTCGCGTACCTTTCCTTCGGGCGCCGGGGCCGCAAGGGTGGCAGCGCGGTTGGGGGCAAGGCGTTGCCGGGCCGGGTTTGGCGCCATGCGTCGTCAAGTTCCGGCCACGCTTCGTGACGTGGAAAGGCGCCTTGGCCGTGGCCCGTATTACACCATGATACGTACACGGAGGCATCTTTTACATCACATTTGAGGCTGGGAAAGGGTTGTTCGGGACAGGCGGACAGCCGGGGTGCCCGGCAGACGACGCAGGAGGCGGCGCGGGATTCCGGTCCTGCCGCATGCGAATCAGTCGAAATGGGCGAGAAGGTTGCGCAGGAGTCCGGCGAGCTGGACACGGGTTTCGGCGTCCATGTCGACCATATGCTCTTCCTCGACGGAGAGGAGGTCCCCCATCGCGGCATCGACGACCTCAAGACCCGCCTGCGTCGCTTCGACGTGGACTACGCGACCGTCTTCCGGGTCGGGCAGGCGACGGGCGAAGCCGTGGGACACCATGCGGTCGATGCGATTCGTCACCGTGCCGGAGGATACGAGGGTTTCGCGCATCAGCTTGCCTGCGGTGAGGCGGTGGGAGGGCTGGCGGCGCAGCGCGCAGAGCATGTCGAATTCCCACGATTCGATGCCGTGCCGGGCGAAGGTCTGCCGACGCATCTTGTCGATGTGGGATTGCAGGCGCCATAGCCGCGAAAACACCTGGAGCGCTTCGGGATCGAAATCCGGCCGGGCACGCCTCCATGCAGCGACGATACCGTCCACCTCGTCGTACTTGCGCAACTGTGCCATGTCCTTAGACTACCCGTTTCACGCCTGCCATGTGCGCCGGCCGACCACGCGGGCGCCACCTCGGCCAGACAGGCAAAGAGGCCGGCTCGGAACTCTCCGTTTTGGGGACGGGCCCCAAAACGGAGAATCCTCCGGAAATCGCCCCGTCCCCAAAACGGAGACCGACGCCGCGCCGCCCTGCCTCAACCCAAGGCTTCAAGCCGCTCGGCCGCCTCGAACCAAGCCTCCTCAAGCGCCTCCCGGGCTTCCTCTCTCGCACGAATCCGCTCCGAAAGCTCGGTCAGCATCCCGAAATCCCCAGCCTCGTTCGCCGCCTCAAGCTTTTCGGCAAGTTTCGCCGCCTTCGCCCTCTCCTTGTCGAGACGCCGTTCGACACGGGCCAGCTCCTTCTTCGCCTCGCGCGCGGCCGCCGCGTTCGACGCAGGCCGGACCGCGACCTTCCCCGTCGAGCCGGAAGCTCCCGCAGCCCGCGCGCTCCCCGCCTCGCCGGCCAGCCCCTCACCCTCCAAAGCCTTCGCCGCCTCGCGCAAGCGCACATACTCGTCGACCCCGCCCGGCAAGTCGCGCACCGTCCGGTCCATGACAGCCACCTGGCGGTCGGTGATGCGTTCGAGCAGGTAGCGGTCGTGCGACACCACGATCAGCGTGCCTGGCCAAGAATCCAGCAAGTCCTCGACCGCCGCAAGGGCATCGGTATCAAGATCGTTGGTCGGCTCGTCAAGCAAGAGCACGTTCGGCTCCCCCATGAGCAGGCGCATGAGCTGGAGACGCCGCCGTTCGCCGCCCGACAGCTCCCCGACGCGCGTCCAGGCCCGCTCGCGCGTAAAGCCGAGACGCTCGACCAGCTGCGTGGCCGACAGCTCCTTCTTCCCCACCGTCACGCGGGTTGCGATTTCGGCGACGGATTCGACGACGCGCAGGTCCGCCACCGCGTCGAGCTCGCCGGTGGCCTGGGACAGCTCGGCCAACCTCACCGTCTTGCCGACCTTGACGCGCCCGGCCGTCGGCTTGAGCCTTCCGGCCAGCAGCCCGAGCAACGAAGACTTGCCCGCTCCGTTCGCGCCGACGATGCCGACACGCTCTGCCGGCGCGAGCCGCCAGGTGACGTCGCGGAGGATTTCGGGGGCGCCGGGCTGGCCCGGGGCGTAGGAAAAGCTCGCTCCCTCGAGGTCGATGACGTCCTTGCCAAGCCGGCTGGTCGCCATGCGCGCGAGTTCGAGGCTGTCGCGCGGAGCCGGCTCGTTGGCGATGAGCGCTTCGGCGGCCTCGATGCGGAATCGCGGCTTGGATGTGCGCGCGGGCGCGCCGCGGCGCAGCCAGGCGAGTTCCTTTCGCAGGATGTTCTGGCGTTTTCCCTCGGCGACGGCCCGCAGGCGTGCGCGTTCGGCGCGTTGGAGGATGTAGGCGGCGTATCCGCCTTCGTAGGTTTCGACGCGCCCCGGCCTGGGCGCGCGCCCGCCGGGACCGTCGTCGCCGGGAACGACCTCCCACATGCGGGTGCATACGGCGTCGAGAAACCAGCGGTCATGGGTGATGGCGACGAAGGCGCCGTCCGGCTTCGGCCCGCCGAAGCGCTTGCCCAGATATCCGGCGAGGAAGACGATGCCGTCGACATCGAGGTGGTTCGTCGGCTCGTCAAGGACGACGATGTTCGCGTCCTCGCACAGGGTGCGGGCGAGGGCGACGCGGCGGCGCTGGCCTCCCGAGAGTTCGTCGGTGCGTGCGTCGAGGGGAATGTCGGGCAGGAGGCCGCCGTGGAGGGAACGGATGTGGGAGTCTCGTGCCCATTCGTGGTCGGCAGCGCCGCGATGAATCGCCTCGCGCACGGTCAGGCCGGGATCGAACCCGTCGGCCTGGGACAGGAGGGCGACGCGGGCGTCCTTTGCCATTGCGACGGTCCCGGTGTCGGGTTCGAGAGTGCCGGCGAGGATCTTCAGCAGGGTCGTCTTGCCGGCGCCGTTCGGGCCGACGATGCCGATGCGGGCCCCGTCGGCGAGCGAAACGGAGACGGAGCCGAGAATCGGGCGCGAACCGAGGTCGATTCCTGCTTCGTGGACGGAGAGAAGATGGGCCATTGTCGGAGTCTCGCAGGGCAGCTATTCGACGATGCGCAGGTGGGCGCCGGCCGCGGGGCCGTTCGCGCGGCGAATCGTCGCGCCTGGGACGAGGCGGCGCGCATGCCCGGCGATTGCGTTGGCCGTATCGTAGTCCTCGCCGAGAATGCCGATCGTCGGGCCGGAACCGGAGAGGATCGTGACGAGGCCGAGGCTGCCGATCTTCTCGATGGCTTCGCCAAGGTCGGGACGCAGCGCGATAGCCGCTTCCTGAAGCTGGTTCGTCATGAGCCGGGCGGGCTTGCGGGTGTCCTGTTCGCCAAGGAGCCGTTCGAGCTGGTCGGCGCGGGTCTTGACGTTCGCGAGCGCCTTGTCCGGGTCCTCGCCGCGTTCGGCGCGCAGCTCGTCGAGCTTGCCGTACACGGCGGGCGTGGACAGGCCCTCCCCGAAGGTGACGAGCACCCAGAAGTGCATGTTGCCGGGGCGAATCGGGCGGAGCCTTTCTCCCTTTCCGGCTCCGCGGGCAAGCGAACCAAGGAGGCAGAACGGAACGTCCGCGCCGATTTCGCCGCCGATGTCCATGAGCTGTTCCTGGCCGAGGCCCAGCTCCCACAGCTCGTTGCAGGCGAGCAGCGCGCCGGCCGCGTCCGCGCTGCCGCCGGCCATGCCGCCGGCCACGGGGATGCGCTTGGTGACGATGAGCTCGGCGGAGTCTTCGACGCCGCAGCGTTCGCGCAGAAGCTCGGCGGCACGCACCGCGAGATTCGTGCCGTCGGTGGGGATGCCGGCAACGTCGTCGCCCTGCATCGCGATCCTCACGGGTCCTTTCGCCGCGATCTTCGCCTCGATTTCGTCGAAGATGTCGAGGGATTCAAAGAAGATGTCGAGGTCGTGGTAGCCGTCGCCGCGCACGGGGCCGACGTAGAGGGCGGGGTTGATCTTGCCGGAGGCGGAGACGTGTACGTAGCGCATGGGCACCAGTCTAGCCAAGGTTCGCCGCCGCACACCTCGGCTTCCGCCGTCTCACGATGCGGGATTTTCGGTTGCGGGGCGTTCGGTGCCGGCTCTTCCGATTGCCGCGAAATCCTCGACGGCGAGGCGTTCGCCGCGCAGCTTCGGGTCGATTCCGGCGGCGACGAGGATGCCTTCGGCTCGCGCCGCGCTGCCGGCCCACTGCGCCAGGGCGGCCCGAAGCGTCTTGCGTCGCTGCGCAAAGGCCGCGTCGATGACGGCGAAGACGGCTTCGCGTTCGCTGTCGGCACCGGCCCGGCCCCGCTCGATGTCGAGATGCACGAGGGAAGAATCGACGTTCGGTACCGGCCAGAACACGTTGCGCGAGACTTTCGCGCCTAGCCGGGCCGTGCCGTACCACGCGGCCTTGGCGGAGGGAACGCCGTAGGTGCGCGAGCCGGGCGGGGCGGCAAGCCGCTCGGCAACCTCGGTCTGGACCATGACGGTGACGGATTCGAGCGACGGCAGCGCTTCGAGGAGCGTGAGGATGACGGGAACGGCGACGTTGTAGGGCAGGTTCGCCACGAGCCGCCGTGGCGCGAAGCCTTCTCCCTCGCCTGCCGCCTTGGGCCGGGCCAGCATGTCCGGGCCGGAAATCTCGAGGGCGTCCCGGCAGGCGAGCGCGAAGCGGGCGGGAGCTTCGGGCATTCGCGCGGCCACGGTTTCGGGCAGCCGTGCCGCGAGCCGTTCGTCGATTTCGACGGCGGAGACGAGCGCGCCGGCTTCGAGCAGGGCGAGGGTGAGCGAGCCAAGTCCGGGGCCGACTTCGAGTACGGCGTCGCCGACGCCGACTTCGGCCTCGCGAACGATGCGACGCACGGTTCCGGCGTCGTGGACGAAGTTCTGTCCAAGGGTTTTCGTGGGGCGGACGCCCAGAGCGTCCGCGAGCGCGCGAATGTCCGCCGGCCCGAGAAGGCCGACGGACATTCCGGGTTCACGTGCCAATGTTCGCCTTGGCGCTGCCGAATCAGTACCAGCCCACCGAATAGGAGTGGCTGAGCGCGTTGCACGGGGTGCCGTAGCGGCCCGAAATATAGCCCAGGCCCCATTCGATCTGGGTTGCCGGGTTCGTGCGCCAGTCCGCGCCTGCCGAGGCCATCTTCGAGGCGGGCAGGGACTGGGGGATGCCGTATGCGCCCGAGGAGGGGTTCGTGGCGTAGGGGTTCCAGCTCGACTCGCGCGTCCATAGGGTCACGAGGCAGGAGAACTGGTCTTCGCCCCAGCCGCGGGCGAGGACCTTGGCATGGGCGATCTGCTGCGGGGTGCCCGACGGGGTGGTCGTGGCGACGGTCTGGGTCTGTGCGGTCCGGGTTTCCGCCGTTTGCGTCTGGGCGGTCTGGGTCTGTTGCGTTTGCGTTGCCTGCGTGTCGGACGCCTGGGCGTTGTCGGCGGCAGCGGGAGCGGCGGCGGGCTGGGCGGGAGCGGCGACGGGTTCGGGGGCCTTCTCCTTCGTTCCGACCTTGACGACCTCGTCGACCTTTTCGGTCACGGTCGTTTCGAGGACGAGTTCCCGGGAGACTTCGTTTCCTCCCTCGTAGGTGATGTCGAATGTCCTGCGGACGAGGCCGTCGACTCCCTCTGTCGCGACTTTTTCGGTGCCCTTTTCGAGGGTCGGGTCGTCTTCGCGAATGGTTTCGTGGGCAATCGTTTCTTCTTCGGTGACGGGGCGGACTTCGACGCGGACGATTTCGACCCGCGTGCCGTCAAGAACCGGGGAGCCGAGGGCCACGGAGACGCGATCCTTTTCGCCGACGACGATTCCGGCTTCGGAAAGAGCGTCGCCGATAGTCGCTGCCGACGTTTCGATGGTCTGCTCGGTGCCGTCGGCGCTCACCGTGATCGTCTGGAGCCCGGCAGCAACGGATTCCGCCGTCGGCCCGGAGGCTGCTCCGAGGGCGGCAAGGTCGGCGCTGGCGGGAGCCTTGCCCTTTGCCGGGGAGGACAGTCCGGGCGCGGCGCCGACCGCGGCCATTCCGGCGACGGCGGCAGCTGCCGCGAGGTAGGCGACGCGGTTGCGTTTGGGAGAGGGGGCCGCGTGCGCGCCGGTTGTCTGAACGCCGACATATGTCGAGGATTCCGGTAGGACGCTGAGCATTCCGGCTTCCGACGGCGTGTCGACAACCGGGGTGTGCGCGGTCGGAACGGGGCTTGCGGAGGCGAGGGTTGCCATGCGCTCGGCGCGTCGGCTTGCGACGCGCGATCCCGCGACGGGCGATTCCAGGGCCTCGGCGAGGCGCTCCTCGAAGAGCTTGCGGGTTGCGCTGTCCAGTCCACTGTGTCGACCCAAGAGTCTTCCTCCTGTTCATGCCGCCCCGCTTTCCGGGCCGGCTATCGGATCTCCATTGATTGTAACCAAACCGTTACCATCCGTCTAGGGCGAGTCGCCAATTGCACACGACGACACCTATTTGTCAAACCGGCAAAGGGGCTCTTCGTGTTTAGTGGTGTAGGTGGGTTGGGTGTGGGGTGTTAGTGAAAGGGGCCGGGGTCCTTCATGATGAGAGGTGTTGCAG
>CACYEE010000209.1 GCA_902773415.1 uncultured Actinomyces sp. | reverse complement strand
GGTCAAGCCCGCCGACATCGAATGGGATTCGCTGCGCCGCAAGGGGGAACCGTGGACGGTCCTCGCACGCTACGTGACGGCCGAGCGCGACCGCGTCGCCACCTGGCATGTCGACCTCGACGCGCAGACCTGCGAGGCCATCGACGAGGAGGCCGTCTGGCTTTCGGAAACTCCCCTCACGCCCGAAACCGCCTGGCGGGCACCGAATACTCCGCCCGCGCCCGTCGACGATCCTCTGTCCATCGACACCGCCTCCGAAGAATCCTCGACGCGGACGCCTCTGCCCGGCCCCTCGCCCGAGGCGGACACGGAACCCCCCGCCGTTGCCGCTTCCGATTCCCGAATCGACGCCGTTCTCGCCAGTCTCGACTCGCAGCGCGGCGTTCCGTCGCTGACGCCTCCGACTGCCGGGACTCCCGAGGAACTGGAGACCGCCGCCGACGTCCTCTCCCTCCCTCCGCGTCCTTCCCCGCAGGAAGCGGCCGGCAACTCGGCCGAGCCTGCCGGCGCAGGAGCTTCCCCGGAACCCGGAGCGACGGAGCCCACGGCCGAAACGTCCGACACCGCAAGCACGGATTCGGCCTCCGCGAGACACGCCGGGGCCTTTTCCCTGCTGGCCGATACCGACCTCGAGGGAACCTCCAGGCCTTTCAAGAAGATTCGCCGCCAGAACCGGCCGTCGGTGCCGACCTGGGACGAAATCGTTTTCGGCAGGAAGGACTGATTCCGGCTCGGGAATGTCGGTGCCCGTCTTGCGAAGCCGGTCCCGGCATCACGAATCGAACAGGGTCCGCGCCCCTCGCGCCGCGTTCGCCGATACGGCAGTCATGCGGCGCATATGGTGCCGGCGGCACAGAACCTCGTAGCCGACATCGGCATCCGTATCCCCCGGAACGACCTGTTCTCCCTCGGTCACCATGATTCCCTCGACGGTCCGCGCATTGTGGGTCGCGCGCCTGCCGCACCAGCACAGCGCCTTGACTTGCAGGGTAACGACCTGGTCTGCAAGCTCGATCATGCGGGCCGAACCGGGAAACAGCCTCGTCTGGAAATCCGAGGTGATGCCGAAGCCGTAGACGTCGATGCCGAAGTCGTCGACAACCGCCGCAAGCTGCTCCACCTGAACCGGGGCATAGAACTGCACTTCGTCGCAAATCAGGAAATCGACCCTGCGGCCTTCTCCGAGCTCGCACGCAACGACCTCGCGGAAATCGAAAGCCTTGCTTACCTCGATCGCGTCCATTTCGATGCCGATCCGCGAGGACAGGCGCCCCTGGCCGGCGCGGTCGTTCTGCGTGAACACGAGCCCGCGAAGGCCGCGCCGCTCGTGGTTGTAGGCGGTCTGAAGCGCAAGCGTGGACTTGCCGCAGTCCATCGTTCCCGAATAGAAGACGAGTTCGGCCATGTCAGGCAACCTCCATGAGGAAGGGGACACGCATCTCGGCGGAGGTCAGCGAACCATGCACGCCCACCATGAACGGGGCCTTCGGGTTCGGGCGAACCCTCGAATCGGCGACTGCGAAACGGTCCGTCATGAAGGCGAAAACGTCTCCGGCCACGGCGCGGCCCGCCTCCGTTTCCGATCCGAACAGTCCCTCGCCGAAAGCCTCCTCGCGGGTCAGGACCCACGCCGCCTCGCCGAGAACATCCTGCCAGCGTGCCCCGACCGCGTCCGGCTCGTCCGTATAGGCCTGCACGGCGCGTTCCTCCCCGGCAACGAGAGACACTCCCTCGGCGAGGCGAGGATTGTCGGCGACATCCCATCTGCGCTCGACGTCGACCATCCCGTGGTCGGCGGTCAGGATGATGAGCGTTCCTGAAGGAACGGAGCGCGCAAGCGTCCTCATGCCCGCATCGAGCTCTTCGAGGCAAGCCGTCCACTCGTTCGACTGCCAGCCTCGGGCATGCCCGGCGTGGTCGAGTTCCCCCCAGTAGAGATAGACGGCTTTCATGCCCGAACGCAGGGCCTTCGCCGCCGCCGCGACCCGTTCCTCGGCAGTGTCGGCCGCAATCGCAGGGGCTCCCCGCAGCGCGGCGAGGCTCAGTCCCGAGCCGATGTAAGAACGCGGCTGGACGACGCCGAAACCTCCGGCACCCTCCCCAAGACGTTCGGCGAGAGTCGCCACCTTCTGCCAGGAACGCGCGTCAAGCCCCGTTCCTTCCCATTTGATGAGGGAGAACAGGGTGCCGTCGGCGGGGTTGCGAAGCGAATAGCCCATCATTGCGGTACGCCCGGGAAGGGCGGCGGTGCCCAGCGCCGTGATCGCGGCGGACGTCGTCGAAGGGCAGACGGAGGTGATCGGCTCCTGCGCTCCCCACGATTGCAGGGTGCGCGCATGGCCCGAACGCGCCGCGAGGTTTTCGGCTCCGAGGCCATCGACGACAACGACGCAGACACGCGGCGCGGCCTCGATGCGAAGCGTGCGGGCCGCTTCCTGCGCATCCTCCGCGTCGAGCAGGCCGACGGCGGCCAGCGCCCCGGCCAGCACGAGGGAGACATTGCGTGGCGCGGGCCGGACAAAGCCCTCGGGAATGCTCATCGGCGGGTGGCTTCCCGAATCATCGCACCGAGTTCCTCGACGAAGGCCAGGCCCTTGAGGAACGTCTCGCGCGAAAGCGTCCCGTCAAGCACGATTTCGGCGTCGGTGCCCATCAGGTGGCCCACGTAGCCGTGATCGGCCGTGCAGTTCGGGTCGTCGCAGGAACCCGGAAGCAGGTCCGCGGACAGCGTGGCGCCCCAGCGCAGCCGCATGATGACCCCCGTATAGGCACCCGATTCGTCGCCGTCGAGAACGCGGCGGCGCACCACCTGGTAGTCGCGGATCCGGGAAAGCTCGGTGTCGAAGGTCGAGGTGAGGAACTCGCCTTCGGGCGCGTATTCGTGGGAAATGTCCGACACGATGATCGTCAGTCGGCCGTCGCCCACGACATAGATCGCGAGGGAATCGTAAACCGAGTTGTCGTCCATGACCGTCTCGGGACGAATGAAATACGCATCGACCTGCGCCTTCGGGCCAAGCGTGTGCAGCACGTCGAGAACGATCGGCGAGTCCTTCGCCACGACCGAGGCGAGTTCTGTAAAGAAATCCTTGCGTTTGCTCACCGCCCCATTCTTGCACATGGGCAGCCTGCCCCGCCCTGCGGCACCCGACCGTCGGAAAAGTCACGGAACACCCTGCCTGCCCTTTCTCGGCGTCGCGCCCGAGAATCGGGATAATCGGGGCATGGCAC
Organism: uncultured Actinomyces sp.; assembly: GCA_902773415.1. Lineage (GTDB taxonomy): Bacteria > Actinomycetota > Actinomycetes > Actinomycetales > Actinomycetaceae > RUG11864. The sequence goes on along the minus strand of CACYEE010000209.1, from coordinate 14,684 downwards.
GACCGGGAACGCCCACGAAGGCACAGGAGAACATCGTCGGAATCGACATCAGCGAGGAGATGACCAGCTCCTTCCTCGCCTACTCGTATTCCGTCATCTACGCCCGTGCCCTTCCCGATGCGCGCGACGGCCTCAAGCCCGTCCAGAGGCGCATCCTGTTCCAGATGAACCAGATGGGACTGCGCCCCGACAAGGGCCATGTGAAATCGTCCCGTGTCGTCGGCGATGTCATGGGCCGGCTTCACCCGCACGGGGATTCCGCGATCTACGAGGCGATGGTCCATCTTGCCCAGCCCTTCAAGATGCGCCTTCCGCTTGTCGACGGCCACGGCAATTTCGGTTCGCCCGACGATGGCCCGGCCGCGGCCCGATACACCGAAGCGCGCATGGCCGATGCGGCGCTCGCGATGACGGCCTCGCTCGACGAGGACGTCGTCGACATGGTTCCCAACTACGACAACACGCTCCTGCAGCCCGAAGTGCTGCCCGCCGCCATCCCGAACCTTCTCGTCAACGGGGCCGAAGGAATCGCCGTCGGCATGGCAACGAAGATGGCGCCCCACAATCTTTCCGAGGTGATCGACGGCGCACGCCATCTGCTCGCCAACCCGGAGGCGACGCTCGACGAACTCATGCGTCTCATTCCCGGTCCCGACCTCCCCGAGGGCGCGATGATTGTCGGGCTCGACGGGGTGCGCGAGGCCTACGCCAAGGGAACCGGCACGTTCACGATGCGCGCGACCGGAAAGATCGAGCAGGTCAAACCCCGCAAAAAGGGCATCGTGTTTACGGAGCTTCCCTTTGGAATCGGCCCGGAGAAGGTCATCGAACGGGTGAAGGTTCTCGTCAAGGACAAGAAGATCCAGGGCATCTCCGACATCGCCGACTTTACCGACCGCATCAATGGAACGCGGCTTGTCGTCGAGGTCAAGAACGGCTTCAACCCGGAGGCCGTGCTCGCCCAGCTGTACCGGAAGACTCCGCTCGAGACGAATTTCGCCATCAACAACGTTGCGCTTGTCGACGGCCAGCCGCGCACGCTCGGGCTGCGCGAGCTGCTCGACGTGTTCCTGGGCCACCGGCTCGAGGTGACGCGCCGGCGAAGCGAATACCGCCTCGCCAAGGCCCGCGAGGACGTCCACCGGATCGACGGCCTGCTCATTGCCGTTCTCAACATCGACGAGGTCATCGCCATCATCCGCTCCTCCGACGACGCCGCCACGGCCCACGCCCGCCTTCGAGAAACCTTCGGCCTGTCCGGCGAGCAGGCGAGCTTCATTCTCGAACTTCGGCTGCGCCGCCTGACGAAGTACTCGCAGATCGAGCTCGAGCAGCGCAAGGATGCCCTGGAAAAGGACATCGCGATGCTTGAGGCGATTCTCGCTTCGCCTGCCCGCCTGCGCGAGGTCGTTTCCGACGAGCTTGCAGAAGTTGCCCGAATCTACGGCACGCCGCGCCGCACGGTGCTCCTGGAATCGGAGGGCCTGGAGCAGAAAGCCTCGGAGGCGCCACTGGAGGTTGCCGACGACCCGTGCCACGTGCTTTTGTCCGTCACCGGTCTTGTCGCGCGAACCGCGGACGACACGCCGCTGACGCGCGAGGGCAGGCGCCTGAAGCACGATGCGCTGCGCTGCGTGCTCGCTACGACCGCACGCTCCGAAGTCGGCGCCATCACCTCCGACGGCATGCTCCACCGTCTGCCGGTGCTTGACGTGCCGGCAATCCCCTCGCCCACGAGCACCCCGTCGCTCGCCGCAGGGGTGCAGGTGGCGGATCTTGTGCATGCGGGCGAGGCCGAGGTTCTTGCTCTCGTTTCCCTGGCCGGAGACGCCCCGCCCGTCGCCCTCGCGACGGCTTCGGGAAAGATCAAGCGCGTCAAGGCTCCCGCCATCTCCAAGGATTCGTGGGACATCATCACGCTTGCCCCCGGCGACAGGCTCGTCGGCGCCGCCCCCTGCCTCGACTCGGACGAAATCGTTCTTGTGGCGACCGATGCCCAGCTCCTGCGTTTCTCCGCATCGAACGTTCGCCCCCAGGGCCGCTCGGGCCAGGGCATCGCGGGAATCCGCCTGTCTGGCGGCGCAAGCGTTCTCGCGCTTGGCGTCGTTCCTTCCGACGATGTTTCCGGGGCCTTGGTCGCCACCGTTGCCGGTACGACTTCGGCGCTTCCCGGCACGCAAGCCGGCACTGCGAAGGTGACGCCTCTGGACCGGTACCCTGCCAAGGGGAGGGGAACCGGAGGCGTGCGGGCCCAGCGCTTCCTCAAGGGAGAGGATGTTCTCGTGCTCGCGCACGTCGGTACCGGCCCGCTTCGCGCGGTCGGTTCGGCAGGACAGCCGCTCGTGCTTCCCGAAATCGACGAAAAGCGCGACGCTTCCGGTTCCGCGCTTTCCGTGCCTGTTGTGGCCATCGGATAAGGCCGGGCGCCCTGCCGAACCCGCCCGTTCGCTCCAATCGGGTGCGCCCGTCGCGATAGGATTGCATCACTCGAACGGAGGAGCCGATGAACCTAGCCGCAGCGAACATCGCGTGGAGCCTGCTCGACGCGAGCCAGTCCGCCGACGTCCTCGAACTTGTTCTCGCCATCGAGCAGGAAGACTCCGCCCCCTACCGTTCCGATCTCGCCGAGGTCGAGGCCTTCTTCTCCCCCGCCTGGATTTCCCGGGCCATCGGCGGCCGCACGCCCTCCGGCGAACTCGTCGCCTTCGGACTTGTGCGAATGCCGGCCCATCACGGCGAACGTGTCGAAGTGTCCCTGTGGGGCGGCATCCATCCCATCTGGCGCAACCTCGGCCTGGGCCGCGAGCTCGTCGGAATGCAGGTGCGTGCCGCACGCGAAATCGCCTCCGACGGCGAAACGAAGGAAGCCTCCATCGTCATGCATGTCGACGAGGGCCACGACGACCTCACCGATCTGCTCCAGCGTGACGGATTCGTCACCGATTATGTCTACGTCCAGATGAGGCGCCCCCTGTCGAAGCCTGTCGAAGTGCCGCAGGCTCCCCCGTTCATCTCCCTCGTTCCCCTCGCCGAAGACCTCGACCCGCAGGTTCGCGCCGCCCACAACGCGATCCATCTCGAAAGCCAGGGAGCGCAGACCATTTCCGCGAAGCAGTGGGCCGCCGAACGGACCCACATGGACCGCAACTGGTCCTATGTCGCCCTCGATACGCTCGGGGACCGGCCGCGGCTTGCCGGATACATCATCTCCGGGCGATACGAGCAGGACTGGCAGGCACGCGGCTGGTCGGAGGGATACATCGACGAAGTTGCCGTCTACGACGAGGTGCGGCGCGTCCAGCTACTCGAGGCTCTCGTTTCGTGCGCCATGCAGGCCTACCGGCGCGACGGCATCGACTATGCGGGAATCGACGTTCCTCTTCAGGCAGGCGCGGAAGAGCCGGACATCGAGTTTTTCGGCTCTCTGGGATTCGAGGTTGCAGGCCGAACGTACGTCTACACGAAGGACATCGACATGACGGCTTCCCCGGTCAAGAAGGTGGTTCGGACGCAGGGCCGCCGGAGGCTTTTCCGTTCGCGCGAAGCCCGGGCCAGCAGCCGGCGCAGCGACGATGGCAACGGCTAGGCGTCGATCATCGACGTGTCGATCGTCGCCGCACCCTCGACGATGAACTTCCTGCGCGGCCCGACATCTCCTCCCATGAGCTTTTCAAACATGGCTTCGGCTTCGATGAGGGCCTGTTCGTCTTCCATGTCGATTCGGCGCAGCGTGCGGCCCTTCGGATCCATCGTCGTTTCGGCAAGCTGATGCGCGTCCATCTCGCCCAGGCCCTTGTAGCGCTGAATCGGTTCCTTGTAGCGCTTGCCGGCCTTTTCGAGCTTCCTGATCTGCGTGTGCAGCTCCGCTTCCGAATACGTGTAGACGTAGGAGCCCTTCTTGCCGCCCGACCCGGCGACTTCGAGCCGATGCAGCGGAGGAACCGCGGCGTAGACGCGGCCCGCTTCGATGAGCGGCCGCATGTATCGGAAAAACAGGGTCAGCAGGAGGGTCCGTATATGGGCGCCGTCGACATCGGCATCGGTCATCATGATGACCTTGCCGTATCGGGCCGACTCGAGGTTGAAGGTACGCCCGGAGCCAGCGCCGATGACCTGGATGATCGACTTGATTTCCTGGTTTTCGAGCACTTTGCCCGCGCCGGCCTTCTGGACGTTGAGGATTTTTCCGCGAATGGGAAGCAGGGCCTGGAACTCGGAGTTGCGGGCGAGCTTCGCGGTTCCCAGGGCGGAGTCTCCCTCGACGATGAACAGCTCGGAGGATTCGATGTCTTCGGAGCGGCAGTCCGCGAGCTTCGCCGGCATCGAGGAGGATTCGAGGGCGTTCTTTCGCCGCGATATCTCCTTGTGGAGGCGTGCGGCGACGCGCGCGCGGGCTTCGGAGACGATCTTTTCGAGGAGCCTCGAAGTTTCGGTCTTCTGGTCGCGTTTCTTCGAGTTGAGGATGTCCCCGAGCTGGGTTTCGACGATCTTCGCGACGATTGCGCGAACTTGGGGCGTGCCGAGCTTGCCTTTCGTCTGGCCTTCAAACTGGGGTTCGGGCAGGCGCACGGTGACGACGGCGGTCAGGCCGGCGAGAATATCGTCCTTCTCGATCTTCATCGCCTTCTGTTCTTTCGCGGTGAGCTTGATGCGCCGGGCGTTCGCCTCGACCATCTGCTTCATGAGCTTGAGCAGGCCGGATTCGAATCCGGCGACGTGGCTCCCGCCTTCGGGCGTCTTGACGACGTTGACGAAGCTTTCTTCCACGGTGTCGTAGCCGGTGCCCCAGCGCAGCGCGATGTCGACGTGGCAGGTGCGTTCAAGCTCGGCCATTTTCTGTTTTCCGGCGGCTTCGTCGAACACCTGCACGTGTTCGGTGTAGCTTCCTTCGCCGCTGAGCCGCATCGTGGCGGTGAGCGCGGAATCCGGGGCGAGGAAGTCGACGAAGTCGACCGTGCCGCCTTCGAACCGGAAGTTCTGTTCGGGGTGTTCGGCGTTCTCGCGATGGTCGATGACGGCGATTGCGAGGCCGGGAACGAGGAAGGCTGTCTGGCGTGCGCGTTCGACGAGCCTGGCGTAGGAGAAGGCGGCCTTGGCGACGAAGAAGTCCCGGTCGAGCCAGTAGCGCACGCGCGTTCCGGTCCTGTCCTTCGCGACGTCGCCGACAATCTCGAGTTCGCGGGTGCCGTCGAAGGGGACGAAGGGGCTGTCCGGGGAGGGTCCTGCGGGGCCGTCCTGGTACCTTCCGGCGACGCCGTGGCGGAACTGGATGCGGTGGGTCTTGCCGTTGCGGTCGACCTCGACGTCGACGCGCGAGGAGAGGGCGTTGACGACGGCGGCGCCGACACCGTGCAGGCCGCCGGACACCTTGTAGTTTCCGCCGCCGAACTTGCCGCCGGCGTGAAGCTTCGTGTAGACGACCTCGACGCCGGAACGGCCTTCGCCGGGCACCTCGTCGACGGGAATGCCGCGACCGTCGTCGTCGACCTGAACCGAGCCGTCGTCAAAGAGGCGGATGGCGATGTTCGACGCATGGCCCTCGAGCGCTTCGTCGACGGAATTGTCGAGGATTTCCCACAGGCAGTGCATGAGCCCGCGCGAATCGGTCGATCCGATGTACATGCCGGGGCGTTTGCGGACGGCTTCGAGGCCTTCGAGAACCTGGAGCTGGTGTGCGGTGTAGTCTTCTTTTGGTGCCACTCCCACATACTAGGCGAGAGGCGGAGCGATGCGTTGCCGGGCCACGCCAAGGCGCGCCTTTCATGGCGATTGCAACAGAGCAATCGGCCGTGCGCCCCGGCGTCTAGCGAATGCGCGACCGTTCGTCCTGGATTCGCAGCGCCCGCTGTTCGAGCTTGATCAGATGCTGGTTGGCGTGGTGCCCGCAAAAGAGAAGCTCGCCGTAGGGCATGACGACCTTCACGTAGGCTTGCGCGCCGCAGGCGTCGCAGCGGTCGGCAGTGTTCAGTTCGTCGTTCGGCTTCGCGGGAGCCGCTGTTTGCATCATCATGTTCACGTTCCTATCAAATCATGTGCCCGCAGCCGTTTCATCTGTGACGGGCCGGGTTTCACCGCAAGCTGAGAACGGGTGCCACGCCCCCTTGCCGTGGCGCGTGCGAGGCGGGGTTCGGACCTCGGGCCCGGCGCGAGAGGCGCTGGACTAGACTGGCCCGCGTGGAAGGAAGGGAGGACCCGTGGCAGGCTTTGCCGTAGTGGACTGCGAAACCACGGGCCTGGGCGCGCCGAGCGACCGCATTGTCGAGATTGCCGTTGTGCTGCTTGACGATGCGGGCAGGCCGGAAGGCTCCTGGAGTTCGCTTGTCAATCCCGACCGGCCGGTCGGCGCGACCTCGATTCATGGGATTGGCGTCGAGGATATCGCGCGGGCTCCGGGCTTCGCCGACATTTCGGACACGGTTGCGGGACTCCTTGAATCGAGGGTATTCGTCGCGCACAATGTCGGTTTTGACGCATCTTTCGTCGAGGCCGAGTTTGCTTCGGGCCGGCAGTCCGTTTGCCATTCCCGAAGGGGTGAGGGTCTGCACGATGGAACTGTCGAAAATCTATCTTCCCGTCGGTCGCCATTCGCTTGCGGCCGTGGCTTCGCGAGCCGGAATCGAAGCATCGGCCACCCATCGGGCCCTTGCCGACGCGCAGACAGCCGCAAGTCTCCTCCAGATCTACCTTGCCCGAGAGGCGGAAGGAATCCGCTTTGCCGATGCGGCGCAGACCCGTTCAGGCGGAACGGTCCGCGCCGCATCGTGGCTGGGTTGCCTCGAGCGCGCCGGTTCGGTCCCTATTCGAGGAAATCGCGAAGAACCTGCGAGCGCGAGGGATGGCGCAGCTTGGACATCGTCTTCGACTCGATCTGGCGGATTCGTTCGCGCGTAACCGAGTAGACCTTGCCAATCTCGTCGAGGGTCTTCGGCTGGCCGTCCTGAAGGCCGAACCTCATCTTGATGACGCCGGCCTCCCGTTCCGAGAGGGTGTCGAGCACTTCGCCGAGCTGTTCCTTCAGGAGAGTGAAGCTCACGGCGTCGGCCGGAACGACGGCTTCGGAATCCTCGATGAGATCGCCGAACTCGCTGTCGCCGTCCTCGCCGAGCGGGGTGTGCAGCGATATCGGCTCGCGGCCGTACTTCTGGACTTCGAGAACCTTTTCCTCGGTCATGTCGAGTTCCTGGGCAAGTTCGGCCGTCGTGGGTTCGCGGCCGAGATCCTGGAGCATCTGGCGCTGGACGCGAGCCAGCTTGTTGATGACTTCCACCATATGGACCGGAATGCGGATCGTTCGCGCCTGGTCGGCCATTGCCCGCGTGATCGCCTGGCGGATCCACCATGTGGCGTACGTGGAGAACTTGTAGCCCTTCGTGTAGTCGAACTTTTCCACGGCGCGCACAAGACCGAGGTTGCCTTCCTGGATCAGGTCGAGGAAGAGCATTCCTCGACCCGTGTAGCGCTTGGCGAGCGAGACGACGAGACGCAGATTCGCTTCGAGAAGATGGTTTTTCGCGTCGCGGCCGTCGCGCATGATGATGCGCAGTTCGCGAAGGTAGCGCCGGTCTTCGGCGGTCTCGTTGGGAAGGTCGCCGGAGGACAGCAGATGCTCGGCGTACAGTCCCGCCTCGATGCGCTTGGCGAGCTCGACTTCCTGCTCGGCGTTGAGAAGACTGACCTTGCCGATCTGCTTGAGGTAGTCCTTGACCGGGTCGGCGGTCGCGCCGGCGACATGGACGCGGACCGCAGGCTCGTCGGAATCGTCGGAATCGGCGACGGTGAAGGCGCCGCGGGACTTCGCTTCCTCCGTCTTCTTCGCGGCTTCCTTTTCTTCCTTGTTGTCGTCCTCGTCCGATTCTTCCTCGCCGTCGGGTTCGTGGTCGTTGTCCTCGTCGTCGACGTCGTCGACGATGTCCTCGACTTCTTCGAGTTCCTCCGCGCTGATGTCGAGGTCCTCGTCGTCAAGCGGGTTTTCGGCTTCCGCCTCGGCGACGTCGAGAGCTTCGGCCGCGGCCTTCGCCTCCTCCGCCTGCCTGGCCTGGGCGGCGGCGTCCTTGGAGGGCTTGCCCGCCTCGGACCTTGCCGCCGGCGTCTTCTTCGTCGAGGACTTCCGTGCCGTGGCCTTGGCTACGGTTGTCTTCTTCGCGGCCGTCTTGCCTGCGGTCCTGCTTCCTGTCTTTTTCGCGGCCGTCGGCTTCGCCTCGCCCGATTCGCGAGCCTTTGCCGTCCTTGCCGTTTCCGTGCTCTTCGTAGTAGCCACGTAAACCCTTCCGTTTCCGCCTTTTGCCCAAGTCAGGGCATAGCTATGGATACTGCCCCAACTTCGGTCGCCCGACGATTATTCCGCCGAACACTGTATCAATGGTCACAAGTCCGGCCCTGCCGCTAGACGAGGGCCGGTTGCGGAAATCCCCCATGCCCGTGCACCCACTCAGGCAGCTGGAGATTGTCGACCAGGGACAGGACCAGCCTCGCCAGGGCATTGTCCGCATCACGTTCCAGCGCCCCTCGGGCACGCGACTCGGCGAGAGTCCGCCATGCGCCCCACCAGGCAAAATAGGCCGCGACTGCCTGCGCGTACGGGTCGTCGTCGGCGCCGGCCGCCGCGCACAGGTCGAGCACCGCGATCAGCGAACGGATGGCGCGCGGATCGGGGCGTCGCCGAAGCATCGCGGCAACCGGACCGTCGTCGTCCTCCCCGTCGACGCCAAGGTTCGCGTGCACGTCGTCGCCACCCCACGCATGGAACATGATCGAATCGCGAACGCTGCCCAGGCCCAGCGCCGCATTGGCCCGGCCCAGCAGAGCGCCGTCGGCGAGAAGCCACGCCGGTTCTTCATCCGGCACAAGCCTCGACAGTATCGCTTCCCATGCGTGTGCTCCGTGGGCGGCCCGCGCCGCAGGATCCAGGACACGCCAGCGTTCGGCCTCCCGCCGCGCCGAAGCGACAAGCGCCTGCGGAAGCTCCGGCAGCGCGATTGCAGGCATGCCCGAAGCCGGTGCAGGCTCGCCCAGAGCCTCCTCGAAGCGCTTGGCATGCCCGTCGAGCGTCGACATGGGCCGTGGCCGGAACACGGGGGCATCGGCACGAACCCACGTCGTCGAATCGGCAACGAAGGCCGCAAAGAGGGCGTCCTTGCATCCCATCTGGCTCAGGGCCACCTCTTCAAGAATGTCGGCGAGAACGCAGGGGCCGCCCGTCTCGGCGAAATCCCCGAGACTGGGAACATAGAGGGCAAACACGCACACCCGCACCTCGAACCGCGACACGATCTCGACAACGGACTGCGCCATTTCCGCTGCCAGCGGGTTCGTATCGAGGCTGAAGGAAAAGGCCGGACCGACCCTCCCCCTCCCCTCCCGGGCGGTCTGGAGACCGAATACGACGAAATGGTTGGAGGGCCGATAGCCCAGGACATGCGGAATGAGGGCGAGCGCCTCTTCCGGCTTGCTGATTGAAACTGTCGTCTTTTTCATGTCTCCATCCCACCCGATCGCGGTTCGGCGGAACAAGACCCCTGTGAACCCTGTGGATGGAACCGACGTTTCGCCACGCTGTGGATACAGGTTCGCTAGGGTTGGGCCATGAATCTTGCCGACTTTCGGGCCGCCGTCTCCACACGGCTCGCCCACTGGCCCGACACCCTCCTTGACCTCGTGGAAGACCCATCGGAAAACGCCGCCTGCGCCGAACTCGCAGACGTTCTCTCCGCCGCCCTCGAAGGCGGAAAACGCACCCGCGCAGCCCTCGCCTACGCCGGATATGCCGCTGCAGGAGGAAGCCGGCTCGAAGCCATTGTGGATACGGGTTGCGCCCTCGAACTGTTCCAGGCAAGCGCCCTCGTCCACGACGACATCATCGACAACTCTCCCCTGCGCCGAGGAAAGCCCGCGACCCACGCCGCATTCCGCACGCTCCACGCCTCCAACTGCTGGCTCCGCGATTGCGGCGAATTCGGGCGGGCGGGAGCGATCGTTGCCGGAGATCTTCTTCTCGCCGCCGCCTCCGAACGCTTCGAGAAAGCACTCGCTGCCGAACAGGGCGCGGGATTCGGCGCCCTGCCGCTGTTCAACCGGATGATGGTCGAAGTCGCCTATGGGCAGTATCTTGACGTTCGCGAGGAGAACCTGCCGCTCGAGACCGCCGAACCGATCGGCCGGGCTCTCGCCATCGTGCGACACAAGAGCGCCCGCTATTCCGTCGAGCTGCCTCTCGCGATTGGCGCAAGGCTCGCAGGGGCGGGTGCCGGGCTTGTCGCTTCCCTGCGGCGCCTCGGATTCGCTCTCGGCGTCGCCTTCCAGCTCCGCGACGACGACCTCGCGATCTTCGGCGACCCCGCCCTGACCGGCAAGCCTGCCTGCGGAGACATCGCCGAGGGCAAACGCACCGTTTTCCTTGCGCTCATGCGCGAACGGATCTTGGGCCCCGAACTCGCCTTCCTCGACGACTGCCTCGGCCGTCCCCTTTCCGGCAGCGAAGCGTCCCGCATCCAGCGCATGGCCGAGAAATGCGGCGCGCGCGAAGCCCACGAAGCGATCATTGCCGACTACGAAAAGCAGGCCGACAACGCTTTCGCGGCACTGTCGACCGACTCGGAGGCAGGCCGGGCCGGCGCGGCCTGCCGAAACGGACTTGACCTTCTCAGGACAATCATGGACGAGCTTGCAGGGCGCGTATCCTAGCCTCGCCTGCATCCGGCTCCTGCCGTCGCATGCAGGAGCTTCTAGGGTTCCTCGATGCGAAGGCACACGCCGTCCCACCCGGCGAGCCATCGGGGAGCCAGCCGGGCAAGGCCGATCGGATAGAGCGTTTCGCGCGCCGCCAGAGCCGCGAGCTCGTCTACGGGCCACCATCGGAACTCGTCGAGAACCTCCTGTTCGAGAGCCGTCAGCGTTCTGCCCGCCCCAAGGCGCGCCGTCTCCTCGGCGTCGAGGCGGAGCAGGAAGAACTCCTCGTGCTGGCGGCGCGTCTGCCGAACGAACCTGAACGCCGCGGTTCGGCGCAGCACCGGGCCCTCCAGACGCGCAGGCTCCACGCCGAGTCCCGTCTCTTCGGCCAGCTCGCGGCATGCGCCTTCGCGCGAGCCTTCGCCGCGCCTGATGCCGCCGCCGACGGTGAACCACCAGAAGCGGCCGGCATCGTCGATGTCGTGGCCGCGGACGAGAAGCGTGCGCCCGTCAGGATCGAAAAGCACGACGCGCGCCGCGTTGCGTTCGGGTATTGCGTCGGGGCCGGCAATCCATTCCGTATCGCCATCGTGCGCAAGGTCGGTAACGGAGCCTTCGCCCTTGGCTGCGGGCCGAGCGGAAGGGCCTGTGCCGCCAGGCTCGTTGCGCGCAGCGTCCATCAGGCATTCCCCGCAGCGACCTTGCCCGTGAAGACCTTCCTGAGTTCGCCGAGCATTTCGAGCCGTGCGGCTTCCTTCTGGCGATTGCCTGCCCTGTTCACGTTGCCGCGGTGCAGGGCACGCGAGCGGGTATAGCCAAGCTGGATGAGTTCTTCCTGGAAGCGGCGCATTGCCTCCTCGCCGTCTTCAGGGTTTCCGCCGGCGTTGGCAACGGCGTCGCGTGCCCAGAAGACGGCCTGGCGGCGGTTCGGAATGGACTGGATCATCGACAGTTCGTTCGAGGTGAGCCAGCCGGCTTTCGCGTATTCCTGCAATGCGGTCATGACCTCGCGCCGTTCGGAGACCCGGGCCGCAATGATGATTCCGATCATGACGAGGTATACGGGAATCTGGAAGGCAAGGCGGTTTTCGTTGGAGACGTTGAGGACCGCGGAGAGGTTGTGGAGAGCATGCAGGCCGAAGGCGATGAGGTATCCGGTGGGGGCAAGATACAGCAGGCTCGCACGCGAACGCTGCCGGAGGGACAGGCCGACGAACAGGCCTGTCATGGCGGTGGCAAGCGGATGCACGAAGGGGTTGAGGATGGCGCGGGCGCGGAACACGGTGCCGAGGTCCTCGTAGAAGCGCGAGAAATAGACGATGTTTTCGGTGAAGGCGAAGCCGAGTCCGATGAGCATTCCGTAGACGATTCCGTCGACGGGTCCGTTGAAGTTGCGGCGGAACAGGGCGAGGATGACGAGTACGCCCAGCCCCTTGAAGGCTTCTTCGATGAGAGGCGCGGCGAGGACGGTCGTGAGGATGTCCGAGCTTGTCGCGGACATGATGAGCTGGGCGGTCTGGTCGAACCGGTCGTTGAAGATGAGGGAGAAGATGGTGGACACTCCTGCCCCCCACATGAACGCGGCGAGGTAGAGGGCCATCGGTTCGGGCTCCCAGTTGTCGATCCACGTCACGAAGGAGACGATGACGACGACGGGCAGAAGGGCGAGCAGCGCAAGCCCGATTGCGACGCCGGTGCCGCGTTCGGTAAGCACGGGAATCATGTAGCGGATTCCGGCAAATCCTGCGGAGAGGATGAGCGCAATGGCGAGGTAGAAGGTAATCGAGCGGCGCGCCGGGGCCTTCCATTTCGGCGCGCTGTACTGGACCGTCGGAACTTCGGTCGTATATCCCTGCAAGGGCAGCGTCGCGGTGACATCCGCGGCAGGCGGGTAGGAGACGGGTTTCGCGGGGGCCTGCTTGCGGGTCCTGCCGGAAGCCGACGTAGGAATCTGGCGCGTGGGGTCTTCGTTTTCGCTCATGTTTGCCTATTCGTCATCAAGGTCGACGGTTTGCGGGACGGGGGCCTTTCCGGCGAGCCGGAAGAGCCGGACAAGCGTGTTTCTTCGCAGTCGCCGCACCTGGTCGACGTGGGAGTTGTGGAAGGCCCGTGTCAGTTTCACGTCGAGGCGCGAGCGCTGGAGCTTCGAGAAAAGCTCGTTCTGTTCGGAGGTCAGCGCCACTGGAGGCGGCGTGCCCGAATGCGTGCCATCCGCGGCCGCGGCTGTCGTCGGCGGGCCTGTCGGGTCGAGTCTTTCGACGGCGGCGAGCTCGTCGACGGTAAGCCGCAGCGCCCGGGTCAGGGCGGATTCGGCGGCAACGCGCTCGGCGGCTCCTTTCGGATCGGCGTGGTGCTTGTCGAGCGATTCGAGCCCGTCGCCGCAGATCGGGTTGTGTTCGGCTGCCTGGCACACGTCGGCCGCTTCGATGAGCAGCAGGGAACTGGCAGGGTCGAGCCCTCCGGAGGCTGCGAAATCCCTGGCCGCGTTCATGCGCGCGGACATGGCCCGTTCGAGCGCGTGGCGGGACTTCATGACGGCCGTGTGGAGCCGGTCGAGACGACGGGCGACCTGGACGGCGGCGATTGCGAGGATGGCAGCAAGCAGCACGATAACGGACAGCATGTGGGTCATCGGGATTCGACCTCCAAGCTTGCCGTGCGTACGGCGGTCTCGTAGACGGCGAGGACCTGGGAGGCGACTGCGGACCAGTCGTAGCGCCGGGCTTCGAGGCGTGCGGCGGCACAGGTCTCGGCGCGGCGTTCGGGCCGTGCCAGGGACTCGATGACGGTGGCGGCAAGCTCGTCGGCATCGTCGTTGGCGAACTGGGCTCCGTATCGTCCGGTGCCGAGCACTGCCTGGAATGCGGGAATGTCGGAGGCGACGACGAAGGCGCCGGCGCTCATCGCTTCAATGAGGATGATTCCGAAGGATTCTCCCCCGGTGTTGGGGGCGAGGTAGAGGTCGACGGAAGCGAGCATTGCGGCCTTGTCCTCTTCGGAGACGGGCCCGAGGAATTCGACGTGGTCGGCATGCCTGCCGAAGCGGGCGCGTGCGGCTTCATGGTTTCCGACACCGGCAACGAAAAGGCGGACGTTCGGATACGCCTCGACGATTGCGGGGAAGGCGCGGGCGACAACGGGCAGTCCCTTTCGGGGCTCGTCGATGCGGCCAAGGAAGCCGAGGGCCGGGGCGTCCGCGGTTCCCGCGAACCGTGCGTCGATCTGCGCCTGCGCGAAGCTTTCGGTATAGACCCCGTTGGGGATGACGTAGGCGTCGCCGCCGAGATACTGGACGGCGGTTCTCCGCGCTTCCTGGGAGACGGCGATGCGCGCGGAGATTCTCTCGAGGACGCCCCGGACCATCGGCGAAGCGAAATCCATTGCCCGCGAACGGTCCATCGCGGCGTGATGGGTGGACACGACAGGGCATGCGGCATTCACGACGGCAATGATCGACAGGGACGGCAGGAAGGGTTCGTGAACATGCAGCACATCGAAGTTCCCGGCCTTGAGCCAGGCGCGCACCTCGCGTGCGACGCGCGGCCCGAAGGCGAGGCGCGCCACGGAACCGTTGTATCGGATGGGAATCGCGGCACCGGTCGGGACGATGAATTCGGGCAGGGCGGCGGCGTTTTCCGCCGGGGCGAGAACGGATACCTCGTGGCCGCGCGCGATGAGTTCGGTCGCAAGGTCACGGATATGGAACTGCACTCCCCCGGCAACATCCCACGAGTAGGGGCAGACGATACCGATGCGCATCAGACGCCTCCTTCTTCCGTTGCGTTGCCGCGTGCCGCTTCCCCAAGCCTATGCCTTTGGCGGAGCTTTCGCCTACCGGTCCCGGGACGAGTTTGCTGCGCGGGCACGGGCGCGCGCAAGGCGTTCGGGGTCGAGATCGGCAACGAAGACCTTCTGGAGCATGTGCCAGTCGGCCAGACGGGCACGAAGGTGCGGTTCGAGGGCGTCGATCCATTGCCGGGTCATGCGCACAAGGTCGGCGCGACGTTCGCCTGCGGGCG
>CACYEE010000208.1 GCA_902773415.1 uncultured Actinomyces sp. | reverse complement strand
GATACTCTTGGCATGTCGATTCTCCAGCTTGTTCTCTATGCCCTTGCGTGCCTTACCGCAATGGCGGGCCTCGATTCCGAGGTGTTTCTTCACAGGCCGGTTTCGATGCTGCATCTCGCGCTCGTCTGGTTCGCCATCTGCGCGGTATTCTATGCGCTGAGGGTTCGTGTCCAGTGGCTGCGGTCAGGGCAGGAAATCGTCCAGGCGCGCAAGGAGCGGCTGTACAGGGCCGCTGAACGCGCGCGCAAGGCGCGCGGAAACGACGACGAGATTCCCGAATGGGAGGATCAGACGCTTCCGCCGCCGAGACTCTAGCGGGTCGTGTCGACTGGCGGCACGCGAGGAAGGAATCACATGAAAATCTGGAAGCTCATTGCGGGAATCGTCTCGATGCTGGCCTCGGCGCTGGTGCTGACTTCCGCGATTACGTCCTATCGGGATTTGGCGGGAACCTCCGCCCAACCGGGCGGGCTGTATCCCTTGTTCGCCGCCGCCGCGCTTCTGGGGCTCGCCGGCATCGTGCAGGTCGTGTTCCGTGACGCCGCCGACCGCAAGACCACGCTGTCGATCGTCGGAATCTATGCCGCGGCCTTTCTCTTCTTCGTTATCACGGCAATCGTCGGAGTGTTCGATTCGGCCGGGTGGATACAGATTCTCACGTTCACGATCTGGACTGTCGGATGCGCGGCGTACGCCTATCTCGAGATGATGTGGTCGTCCAACGCGGCCGCGGCCGAATCGTCCGAGGCGTCGACAGGCAAGGAGGAGAAGGACGACGCCGGTGTCGAGGCGCAAGAGCCTTCGACGGGTTCGGAGTTCTCCGCCGACCCGGGAACCGAAGGGGGATCCCCCTTCGCCGAACTCGACCTTCCTCCCGTTCCTCAGGCAGGAGCCGAGGTGCCGGCAGCGAGCGCGCCCCCGGCAATGCCTCCACGCCTAGACGCCATGCGCGATGCGTCGTGGGACGGAACATCCGCTCCGCCCCGTTTCTAGCCTCGCTCGTGGAGCCTGTCTGGACCTCGTTGCATATGCGGTTCCGCGATTCAGGTCTCGGCATCCCAGCCGACAAGCGCAGCGATTGCGTCGAGCCGGGGAAGGTCAAGACGAACATCCGCCTGCGCGGCGACAATCGGCTTTGCGCAGAACGCGACGGAAAGGCCGGCAATGTGCATCATCGCGAGATCGTTCGCGCCGTCGCCGGCAACAACGACCTCGCGAAGATCGTAGCCGCGCAGCTTCGCCCACCGCTTGACCGCGTGCGCCTTCGCTTCGCGGTTGACAATGCCTCCGGCGACGCGGCCGGTGAGCCTGCCGTCGAGAACCTCGAGCCGATTGGCGAGGAGGGCATCGACGCGGGAGCGTTCGGCGAGCGTATCGCAGACTTCATGAAATCCGCCGGAGACGAGGCAAAAGGTTCCGTCATGGGCATGGACGGCGTCGACAAGCGCTAGCGCGCCGGGCGTGTAGTCGATTGCGTCGGCAACACGTGCGAAGACTTCCTCGTCAATTCCTTCGAGCGTGGCGACACGTTCGCGCAAGGAATCGGCGAAATCGAGTTCTCCCCGCATCGCCCGTTCGGTGATTTCCCGAACCTCCTCTTCGGTGCCGGCCGCGGCGGCGAGCAGTTCGATGACTTCGGAGGCGATGAAGGTCGAGTCGACATCGGTGACGATGAGCTTGGGTCCGTTTTCGGCGAGCTTTCCGGTTGTCAGCGCGCATGTCGCGCCGGCGTCGCCGGCGAGGGTCCTGAGCTGTTCGGATTTCTCGTTGAAACTCTCGATCCATGCGCGAGCCGCTTCCTCTCCCGAGAGTCCCTCGGGAATGGCGAGGTAGCGGGACTTCGCGAAGAAAGTGCGCGCGTCGAGCCCTCGAATCCGTGGCTGCTGCTCCGTGAATTCGCCGAATTCTCGGAGAAAGACCGTGCGGACGGCTCCGAGCAATGCCGGTGGCAGCGGCTCGGAGGAAACCAGGGAGAAACGGACGGATGGGCGTGCGGGATGTTGCCTGACGAGAACCATGTCCCCAGCATATCGGCAAGCGAGAGGGAACTCGCCGGGGTTTGCGAAGGCGGAAACCGGGGCGGTGGTCTCATCGAGGCGTGTCGGCCACCGGGCGGGAAAAGGAACCGGCCGGTGGCTTCTCGGAAGGATGCGCGGGGCGGCAATCGGAACGCTATGGCGGATTCGACCCATCCGAGTCCGATCATCCTTCCGAGACGGCCCCTGCGTCGCCGTGAGACGGAACGAAGCGATCGAATACCCAATGCGACAACCACCGCGATGGCGCCCTGACGGGACGGTCCCTCGACGCAAGCTCCACCAGCCAGCCCGCCACCACGACGGCATAAGCTACCACGCCACCCCAGCCACCACGCCCGAACCGCAAGAACTCGAAGCCAAAAAGGAACCGTCCCAAAAGTCAAAGACTTGT
>CACYEE010000207.1 GCA_902773415.1 uncultured Actinomyces sp. | reverse complement strand
TCGCCCTTGTCGAGCTCCGTTTCGAGGGCCTTCATGCGTTTGGCGACGTCGTGGTCGACGGCCTTCGCCTCGTCGGCGGACAGGCCGTCGGACAGGCGCGCGACAAGGGCGAAGCCGTCCGATTCCTTCGAGACGAAGCCCGCGCGTGCTTCTTCGGCCTGGGCGCGCCCCGATTCGACTTCGGCCTGCGTGTCTTCGAGTTCGGCCTTGGCGGCGTCGATGTCGGATTGCGCTTCGTTGAGCGTGGCCTCGACGGGGGCCAGCCGGGCTTCGGCTTCGGCGCGTGCGTCGGCAGGCAGGGAGGAAAGGGCCTCGCGCTGCGCATCAAGCTCGGCGCGGTTCGCCTCGAGCTGGGAAACCTGCTCGGCAATGCGGGCACGGGCCTGGTCGATGCCGGCCTGGCCGTCGGCAAGCTCCGCAAGCGCCGAATCGAAGCTCCAGGGATGAAGGACGGTGTCGACCCCGGAGATGCCTTCGATGTCCGAGGCGGCCTTCGTCACGGCGTCGGCAATGGCGGAGGAGTCGGCCTCCCAGTCGATGCCGGAGACGATGGCGGAGACGGTGTCGGGCTGCGCGGTTTCCCGGTCCGAGACGGCCATCGACTGCGACCCGGGAATCCCGAACTGCGTCGTCTCCATGCGCGAGAAGAGATTGCCCTGGCCGAAACCCCACAGGCTTGCGGCGGCGCCCGCCAGGGCAATCAGAAGCCAGAGCACGATGCCGGTTCGGGGGCGGACTGCAATAACCCGGCCAAGACGTTGGAACATGTCCTCTATCTTATGCCAGCAGCCGGCGCTTGAAGGCAGGTCCGGCAAGGGCGACGAGGGTTTGCGTGCCCGGCAGGAACCGGCCCTTCGGTGTCCTATCGCGAGCGCAGGCGCCCGTAGCGTTCGGTGATCGCGCGAAGGGCCGCGATTTCGCCCTCTCCGAACTCGCCGGGAAGCAGGCGCCACTGCCAGTTCCCTTCGGAGGTCGAAGGCGTGTTGGTTCGCGCCTCGTTGCCGTAGCCGAGCAGGTCCTGCATCGGGGTGATGCAGATGCGCCCGACCGAGCGCATCGCCATGCAGATCATCGGGATGTGGATGGCGGCATCCGGAGTCGAATGGTCGCACAGGTAGTCGCGTGCGGCCGTCCTTTCTTCCGGGAGCAGGCCTTCGGCAAACCAGCCCACGACCGTTTCGTTGTCATGCGTGCCCGTATAGACGACGCAGTTTTCGACGTAGTTGTGCGGCTTGTAGTCGTCGGCGCAGCCTGTGTCGCGCGAATCGAAGGCGAACTCGAGAACCTTCATTCCGGGGTATCCGGATTCGGCGAGGAGGGCCTTGACGGTGTCGGTCATGTATCCGAGATCTTCGGCAATGATTTCCTTGCCTGGGAAGGCCGCGTCGACGGCTCGGAAAAGATCCGTTCCCGGCCCTTTCTCCCATGCGCCCACGATGCCGTCGGTGCGGCCGGCGGGAATCGCATAGTATTCGTCGAAGCCGCGGAAGTGGTCGATGCGCACGGCGTCGCAGATCGAGAAGCAATGCTCGAGGCGTCGCAGCCACCAGGCGTATCCGGTCTCCTTGTGGCGCGGCCAGTCGTAGAGGGGATTGCCCCACATCTGCCCGGTTGCCGAGAAGCCGTCGGGCGGGCATCCGGCGACCGCGGCGAAGCGAAGGCCGGAATCGAGCTGGAACAGTTCGGGATTGGCCCAGATGTCGGCCGAGTCGGGCGCGACGTAAATCGGGATGTCTCCGACGATGCGAATGCCCGATGCGTTCGCGTACCGCCTCAGGGCGTTCCATTGGCGAGAGAACTCGAACTGGAGGAACTTCCAGAAGCGTGTCTCTTCGGCCAGACGGATGCGGGCTTCGGCCAGCGCCTCGGGCACGCGGCGGCGCACCGGTTCTTCCCAATCGAGCCACGAGGCTTCCGAATGTTCGTTCTTGAGGGCCATGAAGAGCGCGTAGTCCTCGATCCAATGCGCCTGGTTTTCGCAGTACTCGGCAAAGGCGGGGTCCGTTTCGATGCCGCTGTTCGCGCAAGCCTTGCGAAGCAGCGGGTAGCGCGCCGTGTACTGAAGCGCGTAGTCGACCCTTCTGGCGGGGCAGGAGAGGCCGGCCCCTTCGATGTCCGTCGTCGTCAGCCATCCGCGTTCGGCAAGCGCGTCGAGGCTGATGAAGTACGGGTTTCCGGCGAAGGTCGAAAAGGACTGGTAGGGCGAATCGCCCAGGCCCGTCGGGCCGAGCGGCAGGATTTGCCAGTACGTCTGCCCGGCGGCGGCAAGCGCGTCGACGAAGGCGTAGGCCTGGGCGTCGAAGCATCCGATGCCGTATTTCGAGGGCAGGCTGGTGACGGGAAGAAGAACTCCGCTTTCTCTCATTTCTCTCATCCTCTATATCGGGGAGCAGGCAGTGCTGCTCCGGGGTCCTGGGCTGGCGGCATCCGCCTACGCGGTGGGGCCATGATGCATGTCGATATCGGCAAGGACGCCGAAGTGGTCGGAGACGGCCGGGCCGTTGACGCCGTTGAGAACCACCTGCGAGCTGCGCACGCGCAGGCCCTGGCTGGTCCAGATGTAGTCTAGGCGTATGCCTTTGTGCTGGCCGTCGCGCCATCCGTCGATATTGCCCGGTACGGTGATGCCCGAGTCCCTTCTTTCG
>CACYEE010000206.1 GCA_902773415.1 uncultured Actinomyces sp. | reverse complement strand
GAGAGGCGGCCTCGAAGTCGAGGGCCTTGGCATCGTCTACCTTGAGGCCGCAGCCGCCGGACTTCCCGTCGTGGCCGGAGATTCGGGCGGGGCGTCCGAAGCGCTCATCCATTCCGAGACGGGAATGGTCGCCTCGGGACGTTCGGCCACATCCGTCCTGGGCGCCCTGACCTATCTGCTCGACGACACCGAACGCGCCCGCGCGATGGGGGCGCTCGGACGTGCCTGGGTCGCCGAGAAATGGCGCTGGGATCTTCTCGCCCAGCCGCTGCTTGCGGATCTGGAGTGATCATCGTTGCGCTTCTCGCAGCGCCCGGCTTCCGGCTCCGGCACCGCACCGTCCTCCCTTCTGGCAAGCGTGGCGCCAGATCTCGGGCTCGCCGCAAGAGGAAGCGCTGCAAAGGTCGAGGCAACCACGGCCCGAGCGAACAGGCACCACACCGGCATTCCGCCAAAAACAGGTCATTTCACAGCGAATAGAACGGATTCGCAACTTTATCGCGAGGTGGCGTCGGTCACATTTTTCGGAGAGATAAGAATTGTCGTTGCCCCAAGGTGCAACAAATGAACAAACCGAGTTACCTTGACATTGAATTCACTGCAAAACCTCCTCGCTGCCTGCCAAACGTTGCGGCCAATGCGCACCCTCCACCCCCGCCACGCACCGCACCCGGCCAGAGGCCCGGAAACCGAAGCCTCGCCACCCTCTCCCGACCATCACGCACACCCCGAACCCGCCCGGGGCCAAACACTTAAACGCCGTAACTCTCACCCGTCGCCCCACGTACCCGCCGGGTATGTACGGGCCCAAGACCGACAGCCGGAAGACGCACCTATAACACCGGCGCACCCGACTGCCGCCGCATACTTGATTTGCCGTTTCACCTGCGTCTTCCTACCATTGTGAGTGGGAAAACCCCGACGTTGATGCAACTGCGAGAAGTCGACGCCTAGCGCAAAACTGCCGTTTCCCTGTGCGGCACGTCGCGAGAGCCCCCTGACGTCGTCGACCATCGACAGCATCAGCTTTGCCGACCGGAGCGCGCCGAGCTCCCCCTGCCAATGGCGGCTCCGGTCGGCAGCCTGAGGGGGCAAGAGGGGGAGGCACACGCACCTCCCCCTCTTCCCTATTCCTCCCATGTTAATGGGCGGCCATCCAATGACGCATGGCCGCCCATTAACATGTCATCATTTGCCGCGCACTGCCAGGATCATCCCTCCGAAGCGCCATTCTCCTCGACGCGCGTCCGCGTACGGCGACGCTGACGCGAACCGCGGCGCGAACCGCGATCCTCCTCGCGATCGGAGCGGTCACGGCCGCGACGCTCGCGTCCGCGCTCGCCACGGTCACGATCGCGAGAACCGCGACGCTCCTCGCGCGGAGCCTCGAACTCGGCAACCTCGCCGTCCACAACGGCCATCAGCGACACCTTGCCGCGATCGTCGATCTCGCCAATCTCGACCTCGACCTTGTCGCCGACATTGACGACATCCTCGACCGCATCGATTCGCTTGCCGCCAACAATGCGGCGAATCTGCGAAATATGAAGCAGACCATCGCGTCCGGGCATGAGGGAAACGAAAGCTCCGAAGGTCGTGGTCTTGACGACCGTGCCGACAAAACGCTCGCCCACCTCGGGAAGCTGCGGGTTTGCAATCTGGTTCACCGTGTCGCGCGCAGCCTCGGCAGCCGGGCCGTTCGTCGCGCCGATGAACACGGTGCCGTCGTCCTCGATCGTGATCTCCGCGCCCGTATCCTCCTGGATCTGGTTGATCATCTTGCCCTTCGGACCGATGACCTCGCCGATCTTGTCGACCGGAATCTGGACGGTGATGATCCGCGGAGCGGTGTCCGCCATCTCGTCCGGGCCGTCGATAGCCTCGTTCATGAGGTCGAGAATCGCAAAACGGGCGTCGCGGGCCTGGCCAAGCGCATGGTCGAGCACGGCTGCCGGAATGCCGGCAAGCTTCGTGTCGAGCTGGAGGGCCGTCACGTACTCGCGGGTGCCGGCAACCTTGAAGTCCATGTCGCCCAAGGCATCCTCGGCACCGAGGATATCGGTCAGCGTGGCGAACTTGACCTCGCCCTCGACCTCCCCGGAAATCAGGCCCATCGCAATGCCGGCCACCGGAGCGCGAAGCGGCACGCCCGCATTCAGCAGCGACAGCGTGGAAGCGCAGACCGAACCCATCGAAGACGAGCCGTTCGACCCCATCGTCTCCGACACCTGGCGAATCGCGTAAGGGAACTCCTCGCGGGCCGGAAGCTGCGACTCGAGAGCCATCTCGGCAAGATGGCCGTGGCCGATCTCGCGGCGCTTGGGCGAACCGACGCGACCGGTTTCGCCCGTGCAGTAGGGCGGGAAGTTGTAGTGGTGCATGTAGCGCTTGTGGTTGATCGGCGAAAGGTTGTCGATCTGCTGCTCCATCTTGAGCATGTTGAGCGTGGTGACGCCAAGAATCTGGGTCTCGCCGCGCTGGAACAGGGCGGAGCCGTGAACGCGGGGAAGGACGCCGGCCTGCGCCGAAAGGGTGCGGATCTCGGTCAGGCCGCGGCCGTCCATGCGAACGCCCGTCTTGAGCACATGGGTGCGCATGACGGCCTTGAAGTTCGCGTTGACCGCAGCGGCAATCATGCCATGCTCTTCCTCGTCGTACCTCTCGGCGAGCTCCCCGACAACGGTCGCGGTCAGCTCGTTGAGGGCCGTGTCGCGCTCCTCCTTGCCGACGATGCCGAGAATGGAATCGAAGCGGTCTGCGATCTGGGCCCTGACCGTCTCGTACTGCTCCTCGGTGTAGTCCGGGAAGAACTGGTAGTCGCCGGCGGGCTTCGCACACTCGGCGATGAGCTTCTCCTGGGCCTCGCACAGCGTCTTGATGACGGGCTTGGCGGCCTCCATGCCCGCAGCGACGACCTCCTCGGTCGGAGCGGTGCCGCCAGCCTTGATGATCTCGTCGGCCGCGGACGGCGCCTGGGCCTCGACCATCATGACGGCGACATCGCCATCGACAACGCGACCGGCAATGACCATCGAGAAAGTGGCGCGCTCAAGCTCGGAGAAACGCGGGAAGGCCACCCACTGGCCGTCGATGAGCGACATGCGGGTTCCGCCAATCGGCCCCTGGAAAGGAAGGCCGGCAAGCGAGGTGGACATCGACGCGGCGTTGACCGCAAGAACGTCGTAGGCGTCGTCCAGATGGACGGAAAAGACCTCGACAACGACCTGGACCTCGTTGCGCATGCCCTTCTTGAAGGCCGGACGCAGCGGGCGGTCGCACAGGCGCGCGGCAAGAATGGCGTCGGTGCCGGGGCGCCCTTCGCGACGGAAGAAGGATCCGGGGATGCGACCGGCAGCGTAGGCACGCTCCTCGACGTCGACGGTCAGCGGGAAGAAGTCGAAATGTTCCTTCGGCTGCTTCGACGCGGTAGTGGCGGCAAAGACGGTGGTTTCGCCGTCAAGATAGGCCAGCGCGGAACCGTTGGCCTGCTGGGCGAGAAGGCCCGTCTCGAAACGGACGGTGCGAACTCCGAAAGCGCCGTTGTCGATGACGGCTTCGGAAAAATGAACGTTGGGACCCTCCACAGGGACCTCCTTATCCTCTTGTCCTCTCCCCACGCGGCCTTCAGTGAGAGCTCACGGACCGTGCCGCCGGCGGCCGTCCGGAAGCCGCCACCGAGGACCGAGCGGGGAACTTCGATGTGTTGTCGTCAAGGAGGCGAGAGCCTCCGGTTTTCGTGCCGGTCTGGCCGGCTCTCCTGGCCGCGCCTGCACGGCGCGCGCGCATGGTGCCGGTCCAAGACCTTTCCGTCGCCCCGCCACCCGCCGGAAAGCCGGCGACGGCACAACGGGAAACAAGGAAAACGGCCCAAGGAACTTGGGCCGTCACTGAATCATCGACGCAGGCCGAGACGCTGGATGAGCGAACGGTAGCGCTCGATATCCTCATCCGCGAGGTAGGCAAGCAGACGCTTGCGCTGGCCGATGAGAAGCATCAGGCCACGACGCGAATGGTGATCGTGCGGATGGGCGCGGAAATGCTCGGTCAGCTCCTTGATGCGAGCCGACAGAAGCGCAACCTGCACCTCCGGCGAGCCGGTATCGCCCTCGTGGGTCGCATACTCGGCGATGATCTTCTGCTTTTCTTCAGGCTTGAGGGCCATGTCTCTCCTTCTTCGACTCGCTGCACGGAGCCTCGGGGCGATTCCCCGAAACATCGGATCCGTGGCCGACTTGACGGCCTTGCCAGCCTATCACGGGCAAAAAGCGGCCCCGGCAACCGGCCGCTGTGAGCTTGCCTACCGCCGCCCTGCCGCACCTCGGCCCATAATCTATAATCGGTCTCCAAGGGAGCATTCCGGGAGGTTTCATGGAGATGGCCGTATCGGCGCGCGAGCTTTGCAAGACCTACCGCCTTTCGGCCAGGCAGAGAAAGCTCGATCGGACCAAGGACAAGGTAAAGATTGCCGTCGACGGGCTGTCCTTCGATGTTCGGCACGGCGAAATCTACGGCCTTCTCGGGCCAAACGGTGCCGGAAAGACGACGACGCTGCGAATGCTCGCGGGCCTCATCCGCCCCGATTCGGGCGACGCGGAACTCGATGGCGTGCCAGTTGCGAGAGAACCCGAAAAGGTTCGCGCCTCAATCGGCTTCCTCACCAGCGAACTCAAGCTCGAGGAGGTCTTCTCCCCCAGCTACCTTTTCGACTTTTTCGCACGGCTGCGCGACGTCGCCCCCTCCACGGCCGCCGAACGCAAGACAGAGCTCTTTGCGCGCTTCGGCATCGATGCCTTCGCCGAAACGAAGGTTGCCGACCTGTCCACCGGCATGAAGCAGAAGGCCTCCCTGGCAATCTCGATGGCCCACTCGCCCTCCGTCGTCATTTTCGACGAACCGACAAACGGCCTTGACATCATCACCGCAAGAACCGTCACCGACTACATCGGCGAGCTGAAGGCGCAGGGCACGACCGTCATCCTCTCCACCCACATCTTCTCCCTCGTCGAGAAGGTCTGCGACCGCGTCGGAATCATTCTCGACGGACGGATGGCGGCCGAGGGACCCCTCGCGGAAGTCACGGCCACAGCCGACCTCGAAACCGTGTTCTTCGACCTGTACGGCAAACGCACCGAGGCCAAAGGAGAAACGGCATGAAGCACATCTGGACGATCGCCGCAAAGGAATGGTCGCGTTTCTTTGCCGAAAAGGGCATGGCTATCGTCACCGTCCTCCTCCCGGGCATCCTCCTGTGGGCCATGTATTCGGCAATGGGCCACATGGACTTCGGCGATTCGGACAAGGACACCGTCGTTGCGGCCGTCGAGAATCCGCCCGGCGCCCTGTTCCGTGCCGCCGCAATCGACGGGCTGTCCACCGTTGCGGCCCCTGACGGCCTCGACGGCCCCGAAGCGATACGCGACGCCCTCGAATCCGACGACTACGACCTGTTCGTCCGCTTCCCCGAAGATTTCGACACGGCCGTCGTCGCTTACGACAGCGCCTCGGGCAACCAGGCCCCGACCGTCGAAATCTTCTACGACTCCTCCGATTCGGCCTCGGCAGCCGGATACGAGGCGCTCCGTGCCGGCCTCGACGCCTACGAATCGACGCTTTCCAACAGGTTCGACGTCAACCCGGGAGCGTCCGACGCCTACGATCTTGCCTCCGAGGAAGACTTCGCCGCGCGCATGCTCTCCATGCTCTTCCCGATGCTCATCGTCTTCATGATCTTCTCCTCGATCGTGGCCGTCGCCGCCGAATCGTTTGCGGGAGAAAAGGAACGAGGAACGATCGCCGCGATCCTCGCCACGCCCGTCCCACGCCGGAATATCGCGATCGGGAAGGTCCTCGCCGTTGCCGGCATCTCCCTGCTCGCCGCCCTCTTCACCGTCGTCGGCCTTGTTCTCGGCCTCTCCTCCTATATGACGGCCCTCACCGACGACCTCGTTTCCGCGAAGGTCTACGGCCCTTCCGACTATTTCATGATCGCCCTTCTCGTCATCTCGGTCACCGCGATTCTCGTGGTTGTCGCGATTGCGCTTTCCGGCCTGGCGAAGACGACCAAGGATGCTCAGGTCCTCGCGGTTCCCGCCTATGCGGTGGTCATGATTGCCGGGGTCGCCTCGATGATCGTCAACGAGCCGCGAACCGGCTCCGCATGGTATCTCATTCCGGTCTTCAACGCCATCGAGGCAATGAAAGGCGTCTTTGCCCTGGAGGCCTCCCCGCTCAACATCGCCATCGCCTGCGCGGTCAACCTTGGCCTTGCCGCCGCCGGAGTGTTCCTGCTCGCCCGAATGCTCGATTCGGAACGGCTCATGTTCCAGCGCTGAGTTGCTTCAAACAGACTGTTTGCGCAGGCGGACAGCCGGGTGCCGTAAAAGGCCTAGTCTTCGATGACCTGGGTCGAATTGTCGAAGATGATGTCCGCATGCCGGGCTCCCGGGTCGGTCACGAGAAGCCCTTCGACGGTCACCTCCTGTCCCTCGAAGCCATCCCAAGGCGCAAAGGGCCCGCACGGCTCGCTCGCCGGATCGGTAGCATCAAGCTCGACGACCTCGACCGTCTTTTCAAGCTCGCCGTCCGCCCACGGCGCGGACGCGGAAAAACTCATCGGACGATCGAGATGCAGAAGATAGGCAAAGTCGCCCAAATCGGGATCCTCGCAGGAATCCATTGCCCGGACCGTACCCGACAGGCTAGCCCTGCCATCGCCGACAGACACCGGCCTCGATTCCTCGACGATCACCATCTCGCCATCCGTGTCCTTCTTCTTCGCATCCTCCTGAATGCGGCGC
This sequence comes from uncultured Actinomyces sp., assembly GCA_902773415.1. Taxonomy (GTDB): domain Bacteria; phylum Actinomycetota; class Actinomycetes; order Actinomycetales; family Actinomycetaceae; genus RUG11864. The sequence goes on along the minus strand of CACYEE010000206.1, from coordinate 13,634 downwards.
GACTCGTCGGCCTGCCAGTCCGAATGGGAATTGTCCGCATTGGACAACGCGCCATCGAGCGCCCCCTTCAGGCGCATCAGCTCGCCGTATGCCGCCATGCCGTCCACTCCGGCAGGAAGCTCCCGATTCAAGCGGCTACAGCCTTCGCGCAAGGCCACGGCAGCTTCGCGAACCGCGTCGAGGGTCCCGGAATCGACAACCTCGCCGTCAAGCTCGTCGACACGGGTTTCGGCCAGCTCGACCTTCGCAGTGCTTTCGTCGAGAAGACGCGGGAAGGCCATCGACAGGCGGCTGTCGATCGTCGATGCCACCCTCTTGGTCGCAGCCTCGAGCTTCTCCCGAATCGCCACGACTTTTTCCGTCTCCTGCCTGACCGCCTCGACGTCGTCCTCTTCCGGAGCCTCGACCTCCTCGAGCTCCGTCCTCACGCCCGAATCCTTGGCTTCGCCAATCACGGCATCAAGTGCCGAACACTCCTGGTTCCCCGCAAAGTCTCGGCAGGACGGCGCATACGTCTCCGCCCCGGCCAGTGCAGCCTCGAAAGCCTCGACCTCGTGGGCGTGCGTCTCGAGAAGCGAAGAATACGTGCCGGTCGTGTCGGAGCAGCCCGCGAGCGGAAACGCGAGCGAGAGAGCCCCCAGCATCGCAGCGATTCGTTTCATCAAGACCTCCAATGCCGACATTTTCTGCCATTGTACGAGACGAGGAAGCAGACGGGCAGGAAGAGCCGGAAGAAAGCCCTACCGTGCCGTGACATCCTCGGGATGCACCCGCCCGGCGGTGGGAACTCCGAGAATCCTGGCGCATAGGCGCAGGTCCTCGTCCATGCGGAGCTTGAGGCCTTCGAGGGAATCGAAGGTCATCATCGGGCGGATGCGTTCGATGAACTCGAGGGCGATCTGCCGTCCGTAAAGGTTGAGGTCGCTGCGCCCGAGCACGTGCGCCTCCACGGTGCGTTCCTTGTTGCCGAACTGCGGATTCGTACCGACGGAAATGGCCGCAGGAAGGTGGATGACGGCCTTCGAGCCCGGCACGTCCATGACGAGCCATCCGGCGTAGACGCCGTCGGCGGGCACTTCGCCGAGCCCGTCGCCCATGAGGTTGGCCGTAGGAAAGCCCAGCGCGCGCCCGCGCTGGTAGCCGTGGACGACCTCGCCGCGAAGCCGATGCGGGCGCCCAAGCACCTTGCGGGCCCGCGCGACGTCGCCTTTGGCCAGCAGTTCTCGCAGCCACGTGGAGGACCACCGCCTGCCTTCTTCGTCCGTCAGGTCGGACACGAGCACGACGCGGAAGCCGAGCTCTTCGCCGAGCTTGCGAAGAAACGCGCCGTCTCCCTCGTTGCCCTTGCCGAACCGCACGTCCTCCCCCACGACGACGGCCTTCGCCTTGAGCTGGCCAAGAAGCTGGTTCTCGACGAATTCGCGCGGGCTGGCCTGGGCGTATTCGAGCGTGTATTCCTGCACGTAGGAGGCGGCGATTCCGGCTGCGGCCAAGCGGTCGAGACGGTCTGCAAGCGTGGAGACGAGATGGAGATCCGTTTTCGGGTCATGGACAGTGGCCGGGTGCGGGTCGAAGGTCAGCGCGACGGACGGGCAACCGCAGGAGCGCGCCTCGCGCACCGCCGTGTCGAGGACGGCCTGGTGGCCGCGGTGAACCCCATCGAAAACGCCGATGGTGACCACCGACGAGGCGAGGTCGGCGGGAATGTCTCGTGGCTGTCTCCAGGTTTCCATCTGCTTCTCCTCGGTGACGTCAGCTGTCGGCGTTGGCAAAAACCAGCGCCGGTTTCAGCATATCGGCATGGCGCGGATGGGGTTCGACGAGGGCGACGGGATGCGGGCCAAGCATCGCCACGGCCCGTGCTGCGCCGGGGGTTTCGCATTGCCAGAGCGCGGGCAGCCGCGAGTTGGCGGAGGAAAGGAACCGGCCGTGGCGCAGCGCCTGCGCTTCGGGTTCGGTGATGTCGAGAGCGGGAAACAGGCCGCGGCACAGGTTGGCGAGCGGCACAAGCGGCAACGGCTCGCCCCGACGCGCGAATTCCGCAAGCGCGGCGACGCTCAAGGCTTCCGATTCCTTCCACGGGCCGACGCGGGTGCGGCGCAGTGCCGTCAGGTGCGCGGCGGTACCGAGCTTTTCGCCAAGGTCGCGCGCAAGGGCGCGAATGTAGGTTCCGGCCGAGCATTCGACGCGCACGTCGAGGTCGACGCAGGGCAGGCCCTTCCCTGTCGTCCCCCGCGCCGCTTCGGTTTCGCGGCATGCGCTTGCCGGTTCGCCCTCTTCGGGAAGTTCGAGCCACGCCTGGCGAGGATTTCCGAGCGCTTCGAAGGCGTGAATCGCCACGGGCCGGGCCGCAAGCTCGACGTCCTTGCCTTCGCGTGCGAGCTCGTAGGCTCGCTTGCCGTCGACCTTGAGGGCCGAGACGGTCGAGGGCACCTGCATGATGTCCCCGGCCAGTTCCTGCATCGCGCCAGCGAGTGCCTCGCCGCCGATCGTGGCGGGTCCGCCAACCTGTCCCTTTTCCTGAGATTCCTCCCGGTTGGGGACGGGCCCCAAACGGGAGGAATCTCCGGAAAAGGGCCCGTCCCCAAACGGGAGGTCGGCAACAGCGCCGGGAGCGTACAGGATCTCCCCTTCGGCGTCTTCGGTCGCGGTAGCGATGCCGAAACGAATCGTGGCAGCGTATTCCTTCGACGTTCCGATGACGTATCGAAGCAGCCTTGTGGCCGCGCCAACGCCGACGCAGAGCACGCCGGTGGCCATCGGATCAAGCGTGCCGGCGTGGCCGACCTTTCGCGTACCCGCAAGCCTGCGCACGGCACCGACAACATCGTGGCTGGTCACGCCCTTGTCCTTGTCGACGACGACGAGACCGGAGATCGGATTGTCCGCCCGTTTGCCGCGCGGCAACTCTCCTGGCCGTTGCGGACTCGGGAGCTCGCCCCAGGGCATCTCGCGACGCGCCGGACGCTGGGCCGCTTCGCCGCGCGACTTACGCTTCGTCGCCATCGGAGGCTTCCGCTCTGGCCGAATCGGAAGCCTCGCGGTACGGATTCTCTCCTCCCGCATACTCCTTGCCTTCGGCGGCCCTGGCAATCTCGGCGTCCCGATGCCTGGCCGCAATGAGCGCATCCTCGAAGGACTTCGCCGTCTCCGGCAAGGCGTCGGGCACGAACTTGAGGTCCGGGGTCAGGCGCAGGCCAAGCTGCTTGCCGACCTGGGAGCGGATATGCCCCTTGGCGTTCGCCAGACCCTTGCCGGCATCGGCAAGCTGCTTTTCCGAACCGTAGACCGTGTAGAAGATGGTGGCGTTCTGAAGGTCGCCTGTCACGCGAACATCCGTAATCGTCACCATGTCCAGCCGCGGATCCTTCAGCCGCAGCGTCACGAGGGACGCAACGATCTCGTGGATGCGCTCGGCCACCTTGTCAGCACGGGGATTGCCCATTCTTAGCTCCTTAATCCTGCCACGGGGATACCGGATAGTTCGTCCGGTCATGTCCCGTTGTAACGTGCAAAGTCTCCAGCTTTCCCAAGCATCTGGGCGTGTTGCATACAAGGCGGGCACCTTTCGCATGAACGGAATCAAGCCTGACCGCCCGTTCATGCGGAAGGCGCCCGCCTTGTCGCATGCACAAGCTCAGTCGCGCGCCTTCTCCTGCATCTCGAAGGTTTCGATGATGTCTCCCTCGGCAATGTCCTTGTAGCCGAGGGTGATGCCGCACTCGTAGCCTTCCTTCATCTCGGTCACGTCGTCCTTCTCGTGACGCAGCGAGACGATTTCGAGTTCGCCGGCGACGACGACGCCGTCGCGCACGAGGCGGGCCTTGGCACCGCGGCGAATCGCACCGGAGCGGACAATCGAGCCGGCGATGTTGCCGAACTTGCCCGAGCGGAACACCTGGCGAATCTCGGCGGAGCCCAGCTGGACTTCCTCGTAGATCGGCTTGAGCATGCCCTTGAGGGCTGCCTCCACGTCTTCGAGGGCCTGGTAGATCACCGAGTAGAACTTCATCTCGATGCCTTCGGCGTCGGCCATTTCGGCCACGCGCTCGGCCGGTCGGACGTTGAAGCCGATGATGACGGCGTTGTCCACGGTGGCCAGGTTGACGTCATTCTGCGTAATCGCGCCGACGCCGCGGTGGATGATCTGCAAATCGACTTCCTCGCCCACGTCGATCTTGAGCAAGGACGCTTCGAGGGCCTCGACGGAACCGGAGGCGTCGCCCTTGATGATGAGGTTGAGGTGCGTGACTGCGCCTTCGGACAGGGCCTCGTTGAGGTTTTCCAGGCTAACGCGCTTGCGGCGCTTGGCCAGTGTGGCCGCGCGCTTGGCGGCGTCGCGCTTGTCGGCGATCTGGCGGGCCGTGCGGTCGTCGTCGGCGACGAGGAAGGCGTCGCCTGCGCTGGGCACGGAGCTCAGGCCGAGCACCTGGACCGGACGCGAGGGGCCGGCCTCGGAAACATCGTTGCCGTTTTCGTCGAACATGGCGCGCACCCGGCCGTAGGCGGTGCCCACGACGAGCGGGTCGCCGATGCGCAGCGTGCCGGTCTGGACCAGGGCCGTGATGACGGCGCCGCGGCCCTGGTCGAGCTTGGCTTCGATGGCAACGCCGCGGGCGACATGATCAGGATTGGCGCGCAGTTCCATTTCGGCGTCGGCCGTATAGAGAATCGCCTCGAGCAGGTCGTCGATGCCGATCTGCTGCTTGGCGGAGATGTCGACGAACATCGTGTCGCCGCCCCACTCTTCGGGTACGACCTCGAACTCGGTCAGCTGCGAACGTACCTTCTGCGGATCGGCACCGTCGACGTCGATCTTGTTGACCGCGACGATGATCTTGACGCCGGCGGACTGGGCGTGGTTGATTGCCTCGACCGTCTGCGGCATGACGCCGTCGTTGGCGGCGACGACGAGCACCGCGATATCGGTGACGTCCGCGCCTCGGGCACGCATCTGCGTAAAGGCTTCGTGGCCCGGCGTATCGATGAAGGTGATGCGGCGGTCTTCGCCTTCGTACTCCATCTCGATCTGGTAGGCACCGATGTGCTGGGTGATGCCGCCATGCTCGGACTCGATGACCTGGGTGTTGCGGATGGCGTCGAGCAGCTTCGTCTTGCCGTGGTCGACGTGGCCCATGACGGTCACGACCGGCGGACGGCGACGCAGGTTCTCTTCGTCCTCCAGCAACTCTTCCTCTTCGAGGTTGATGTCGAAGGATTCGAGAATCTCGCGGTCCTCGTCCTCCGGAGAAAGCACCTGGACGTCGTAGCCAAGCTCGGCCCCCAGCAGCTTGAAGGTGTCCTCGTCAAGGGACTGGTTCATCGTGGCCATCTCGCCCATGCGCATGAGCACGGTGATGAGGGCCGCGGGATTCGCGCCGATCTTCTCGGCGAAGTCGGCAAGCGAGGCTCCCGCGCGGATGCGCACGACGGTCGAACCGTCGCCGTGGGGAACCTGAACGCCCTGAACCATGGGCGATGCCTGATTCTCCCATTCTTCCCTCTTTGCCCTGCGCGACTTGCGCGAACGGGCCGGGCGTCCTCCCTGGCGTCCGAAGGCGCCGGCGGTCGAACCGCCGCGCGAACGTCCGCCGGCACGGGTGAAGCCGCCGCCGGGGCCCGCACCGAAACGAGGACCGCCACCGCGCTGGCCTCCGCGGCCTCCGCGACCGCCGCCTCGGGCACCTCCGCGATCTGCTCCGGCTGCGCCCGAGGACTGGCTTGGCATCATTGACGGATTCGGGCGACCCGCTCCGCGAGGAGCGCCCGGACGGGCCGGACGGCCCTCGCCCGAACGCGGCCCGGGCCGGCCGCCGCCCTGTCCGCCGCGTCCCCCACGACCGCCGCCCGGACGCGGCATGCCCTGGGAATCCGCATACGGATTGTTGCCCGGACGAGGACCGCGGCGCTGGCCGCCGCCCGGACGCGGCATGCCCTGGGAATCCGCATACGGATTGTTGCCCGGACGAGGACCGGGGCGCGGCACGCGCGGCTTTGGCCCGTTGCTCTTCGGAGTCGGAGCAGACGCGGGCGCGGACTCTGCCGGACGCGGAGCCTGGGGCTTGGGCGCAGCGGGCTTCGGGGCTTCGGGAACAGGCTTCTCCGCCTTCTCTTCCTTTGCTTCCGGAGCTTTCGGCGCGGGTGCGGGAACCTTCGGTTCGACCGAATCAGGAGTTGCAGGACCGGGCTTCGGCACTGTCGGCACGGGAGCAGGCAACGCGGACTCGGCCTTCGGCTTTGCCGGCGCAGGCGTCTCCTTCCCGGCTTCGGCCTTCTTCTTGCGCGGCTTCTTTGCGCGATACTCCTCGACAAACTCGGGATGGGCGTCAACGAATTCGCGGGCCTTCCGTTCTACGGGGGCTTCGATCGTCGACGATGCCGACTTGACGAATTCGCCGGTTTCCTTGAACACGGCAAGCAGACCCTTGCTCGTCATGCCCAGTTCCTTGGCAAGCTCATGGACGCGTAGTTTGGACACGGTTCTCCTTCTTCAGGGACTGTGCGCACGCGCCCAGTCCCGCTATTGCTGGCAGCTCATCGCCGGGTACTCATCGGGTGCCCATCGGCTTTCTACCCGCTTTCATTCTCGGGTCGACGCCGAACCGCAGTTCGGCCGACAGTTGGCGGACAACGACGCACGCGATACCCACGGACGCCTATGCCAGTGTAGCGCGCACCCTTGCGAATGTCGCAGGCGCACGCGCAATCTCACGTCGTTCCGCTGTGACATTTGCCAAGATCCGACACCCTGAACGCCACCGTGCCCGCCGCAGGCACGCAACACGGCTCCTGCGCGGCACAAGCGGCGCAAGACAAACGACGATTTCCCGCAGCAATCCGTGCAGATGCCGGCCACCTGCACAAGTCCGAGACAACTAGTTCGCTTCGGGATCCTCCGACTCCTTGCGGATATCGATCGACCAGCCGGTCAGCTTCGCGGCCAGACGCACATTCTGGGCTTCCTTGCCAATCGCGAGGGAGGCTTCCTTGTCCGGAACAATCGCCCGGGCCATCCGCCGGTTCCTGTCGAGAATATCGACGCGGATGACATGCGCCGGAGACAGGGCGGAAGCAATAAACGTCGCGATGTCGTCGTCATAGTCGACAATGTCGATCTTCTCCCCGGCAATCTCCGACATGACGGCGCGAACACGCTGGCCGTTATGGCCGATGCAGGCGCCCTTTGCGTTGATGTCGGGTTCGGCGGTCCACACCGCGACCTTGGAGCGGTGGCCCGCCTCGCGCGAAAGCGCCACGATTTCGACGACGCCGGTCTCGATTTCGGGAACCTCGCGTTCAAAAAGCTTTCGGACAAAATCCGGATGGCTGCGCGACAGGCGAATGATCGCCCCGCGCTGCCCCGCACTCGCCTCGATTACCAGCGCCCGGACAATGTCGTTATGCGCCAGCCGCTCCCCGGGAAGCTGCTCCTCGGAGCGAAGAAGCGCCTCGTAGTCGCCGATCAGGATCTTGACGTCCCCCGTTGTCTGGTAGGAATCGTATTGGACCGTGCCGGAGACGATCTCGTTCAGCTTGTCCTTGAAAGGCCCGAGAATCCGATTCGTTTTGGCGTCGTTGATGCGCTGAACGATAATCGAGCGTGCAGTCGCCGTCGCAATGCGCCCGAAATCCTTCGGAGTATCGTCGAACTCGCCGATGACGCTGCCGTCCTCGTCGACCTCGGGAGCGAGAACCTGGGCCTCGCCCGTCTCGCGATCGAAAACCACGCGGGCTCCCCTGATCGCCCCGCTGCGACGAAGATAGGCATGCATAAGAGCATCTTCGACCGCATCGAGGAGCTCATCGAGAGGAATCTCAAGCTCCTTCTCGGCCTTCCGGAGCTCGTCCATCTTAATGTCCATGTCAAAAGCCTACCTTTCCTCGCCTCGTTCACCGCCAAGCTCGAGCTGAACACGTGCGCTTTCAATATCCCCCAATCGTACGGAAAGAACGCCGTTTTCGCTCCTCAGATTGAGCGTGTCTCCCGCTACGGATTCAAGCCGCGCCTCGAAACGGCTCCCATCGGCCATGCGGACATCCAGCACACGCCCTTCCGCACGCGAGAAATGGCGCGTCTCGACAAGATTCCGTTCCGCCCCCGGCGTCGAGACCTCCAGACTGTAGGGTCCCTCGACAAGGTCGGCGTCGTCGAGCCTGGCCGAAATCTCCCGCGAAACCTCCGTCAGCCGATCCGAGCCGAGACCGCCCGGGCCCCACGGAAGATCGACAGTCACCTGGACGATTCGCGTTCCTCTCGCACGCATCGCCCGCACGGACTCGAGATAAAGGCCAGACTGCGCCACCACGCCGGCAATCGCCTCGGAAATCCGCACCGTTACCTCGTCGGAAATAGGAGCCGGCCCTGCCGCCCGCTTCGGGCCGCTGTTCGTCTTCCCGGTCGCGCGACCGGCCGTGCGCTGCTTCTTCGTCGACTTTCCCATGCCTCCACCCTACCCCGCCTTTGCGCTCCGCACCCAACCGGCCATACCGCTCCCGTCCACCAACGGCGAAACCGAGGAAGGCCCCTCCACGCGCCACGGCCAGACTGGCGAATGTGGCACGGCCCCATGCAGCGCATGTCCCACCCCAAGGCGAAAACTGGCAGTATGGATGCATGACTGCGCACATCCCGCCCGCCGCCCCCTTCGAGGCCGACGACTTCGAACCGATGAACGCGCCGTGGCTCTTCGACGACGACCGCTCCCAGACTGGCAGCGTCGCCGAACCCGCCAGAAAAGAACGCAAATCGAAAATCCTATCCGTCCTTTCCGGCCTCCTCATCGCAGGCACCTTCGCCGGCTCCCTCTATCTCGGGATACGTCTCGACAACCAGAACCTCGACCCCGAACCCGCATCCGCCTCCGAAATCGCACGCCAGGAACTTGCCGTGCTGGCAACGAGAATCGCCAACCATGCAAAGACGATCGGCACCGGAACCCCAACGGCCGCCGACATCGCCGCCCACGCCGAAACATGGACCGCCAGGCTCGGCGGAGTCTGGATTCCCTGGCCCGACGGCAACACGCCCAGCGGACACACCAATCCCCCGCTCGCCACGGATCCGCCAAAAGCAGACCCCTCTTCCCTGCTCTCCGACCTCGACAACTTCTCTTCCGCCGCAATCTCCGACTCCGCCAGCCGGACCGGGGCCGAGCGCGAATCCCTCGCCGCCATCGCCCTCGACGCGAAAATCCTCGCCGCCCGCCTCGCAACCGCTTCCGGTCTCCACGTTCCCGCAGCCGGAACCCTCGACCTTCCCGCCGTCGCGACAACGCTCGATTCCTCCGAAAGCCTCGACCGTCTTGCACAAGCTCGCCAATGGCTTGAAAGGGACGCCTCGCTGATAGCCCCCGAAGCCCGAAGCGACGTCGAATCGCGAATCGAGACGATAACCTCCCTCGAGGACGAGATGCTTCAGGCAGGAATCGCCGACAAGCGCGCCGCCGTGGCGCAATACCCCAAGCTCGCGGACAACGAAAGCCTCACCATGATGGCACTCGACCAGCTCACCGACATGCTGCTCGAAGCGAGCCGCGCCGCAGGGCCCGAGCAGACCCGCGCCATCGTCGACTACCTCTATTCCCTCTACCAGACCGACACGGAGCGCGCCCAGGCGCATATTCTCGACTAGCCGGGACCGGGCCATCCGCGCCGCGGGAACAAGCAAGGAGGCTGCAAAAAGGAGCCGTCTCGCAAATGCGTGCCCGTCGCCGCCGGGGCGAGAATCGCGGACAGCGACGAGCGGAAGCTCCGCGCGAGCAAGCTCGAGCGAGACCGGAACAAGGAAGCTGGCAGGGGGAAGGAAGCAAGCGAACGCAGTCCCCGATTCGCCAAGGCCAGTGCCGCAAAGGGGAGTGTCCCCCTCATGCGACGCCAGGCCTGCCCCTTTGCGACACCCGACTCTCCGATCTGCGCAAACGGCCGGGTCGGGAATCGGAACAACATGCCGATTCCCGACCCGGCAAGCTCTGGGCACCCTTTCGAGACAGCCCTCCCCTTCGGATGCCTACAGGCCGGCAACCTCGCAAATCCTCGCGACGCCTTCGACGACGGCAACCTCTTCGGACGTGCCGGCGGCACGGTCGCGAACCTCGACGACGCCGCTCTTCAGGCCACGGCCCACGACAACGGCATAGGGAATGCCAAGCAGTTCGTAGTCGGCGAACTTGACGCCGGCCGAAACCTTGCGGCGGTCATCGTAGAGCACCTCGACGCCGGCCTCCTCGAGCTCTCCGGCGATGGCGGCGGCGGTGTCGAAAACCTCGTCGCCCTTTCCGGTGGCCAGCACATGCACCTGGGCAGGCGCAATCTCCTTGGGCCAGACGAGGCCCTTGCCGTCGTGGTTGTGCTCTGCGAGGGCGGCCATGACGCGCGAGACGCCGATTCCGTAGGAACCCATCGTCACGACGGTCGCCTTGCCGTTCTGGTCGAGCACGGTAAGGCCGAGAGCCTTGGAGTACTTGCGGCCAAGGGCGAAAATGTGGCCGATTTCGATGCCGCGCGCAAGCTCGAGCGGGCCGGAACCGTCGGGAGCCATGTCGCCTTCGCGAACCTCGGCAGCCTCGATGAAACCGTCGGCCTCGAAGTCGCGGCCGTAAACAAGATGGAACACGTGATGCTCGACCTTGTTCGCACCGGTGATCCATGCGGATCCTCGGGCCACATGCGGGTCGAGCAGGTAGCGCAGCGGCAGCTTTCCGGCTTCGCGCTCCTCCTCGCCCATCTCGGCGCGGCGTGCCGACTGCGGGCCGATGACCTGCGGGCCGATGTAGCCCGGGACGAGCTCGGGGTACTTTTCAAGGTCCTCGGGCGTGGCCATGTCGACCTCGGCCGGAGACAGCGCGGCCTCCACGCGCTTCATGTCGACCTCGCGGTCGCCGGGCAGGCCGATGACGAGCACTTCGCGTTCGCCGTCGGGATGCACGGCGGCGACGACAACGTTCTTGAGCGTGTCGGAGGCCTGCCAAGGCTGGCCTCCGCGCGGACGCAGGTCGTTGCAGACCTCGACGAGAGTCTCGATGGTCGGAGCCTCGGGGGTGGGAACCACCTCGGGTTCGGGCACGTTCTCGAAGGAAACCCCGGGGAGGGCCGGCGTCGTCACGGCCTCGACGTTTGCGGCATACCCGCCGGCAGAACGCACAAAAGTATCCTCGCCAATCTCGGTCGGGAAAAGGAACTCTTCGGAACGCGAACCGCCCATCGCGCCGGACATGGCCGAGCAGATGACGTAGGGAAGGCCGAGGCGGTCGAAGGTCTTCTGGTAGGCGACGCGCATCGAATCGTAGGACCTGGCCAGGCCTTCGTCGTCGATGTCGAAGGAATAGGCGTCCTTCATGGAGAAGGCGCGCGAACGGATGATGCCTGCGCGCGGGCGCGCCTCGTCGCGGTACTTCGTCTGAATCTGGTAGAGGATGACGGGAAGGTCCTTGTAAGAGGAATACATGTCCTTGACGGCGAGGGTGAACATCTCCTCGTGCGTGGGGCCAAGGAGGTAGTCGCCGCCCTTGCGGTCCTGCAGCTTGAAGAGCGTGGGGCCGTATTCGCTCCAACGGTTCGTCTGCTCGTAGGGGTCGCGCGGAAGGAGGGCCGGCAAGAGCACTTCCTGGGCGCCGGCCGCGTCCATTTCCTCGCGCACGACCTGCTCGACCTTTCGGAATACGCGCAGGCCAAGCGGCAGCCACGTGTACACGCCGGGAGCGACGCGGCGGATGTAGCCTCCGCGCACGAGAAGCTTGTGCGAGGCGACCTCTGCGTCGGCAGGATCCTCGCGAAGGGTACGGACGAAAAGGGAGGACATTTTCAGCATGGCTCCCAATATACCCCCTGTTTTGCCCCTCCCCCGAGCGCAGGCTCTGGCGCACGTCACATTCGAGCCCACCCTGCCTGCGCACCGGCCCTGCGTGCGCGGATGCGCGGCACACGTGCTTTCGCAACGTACCGCCTTGCGGCTTTCATGCACGATCGGACGCACAAGCAGCACTTGCGCCACGCGCGGACGGACGGAACATAGCGAGGATTCGTCGGACCGAGGCGAGCCCTGCCGGCCGTAAAGGTATAGGCTGAGACCAAAGCGAAGGAGCTATCGATGCTGGTCTATCTTGTTCGACACGGAGAAACGCCGCTCAACCGCGAGCGTAGGCTTGGCGGCTGGACGGACGTTCCGCTCAACGACAACGGGGTGAATCTCGCGAAGGTCACCGGCAAGGCGCTCGCCGATGTTCGCTTCGACGCCGTTTTCTCCTCGCCGCTCCAGCGAGCGCGCCGCACAGCCGAACTGGTTCTCGCGGAAAATGCCGCAAGCGCGCCTTCGCTCGAAATCGTGCTCGACGAACGGATCAAGGAAATCAATTTCGGCACGTGGGAGGCCCTGCGCATCGACCGGGAGGGCTACGAGCTTCCGGTTCCGATCGAGGATTATCGCCGTTTCTTCACCGAACCGCTCGAGTACTGCCAATGGAAAGGCGGAGAGTCGATTCGCGACGTCATTGCTCGCACAGGCGAGTTCCTGCGCGAACTTGCCGGACGCGAAGACCTCGCCGAAGCGACGGTGCTCGTCGCGATGCACGGACTGGCGGTGCGGGCGCTGCTGTGGCACGTCTACGAGGACAATTCGGATTTCTGGCATGGCAAGGTGCCGCCGAATCTGGCAGTCAACATCGTGCGCATCGAAGGCGGCGAGTTCGAGCTCGTGGAAGAGGACAAGGTCTACTACGACGATTCGCTGATTCCCGATTTCTATGCCCGGCCGGAGACGCGGTTCGATAAAGAGGACTCCAGTGCCGGCTCGAACAGCGACGGTGACGGGTACTCTCCCGCCTTCGGCTCCGCAGGCCCGGCGGAGGACCCGACCGAGGAAGAGGAAAGGGACGACCCATGATGCGCAACGGAATGAGCGCCGGTCGCTTCATCGTCATTGCCGTGCTGATTGCGCTGCTCATGAGCACCGTCGGTGCCGGAATCTCGGCCTTGTTCGGCTAGCCGCGCCCGGTGGTGCCGGTCGATCGAGATTCGCGCGAGTTCGTCGGTTTCCACGTCGGGCGACGCGGGGTGGGCGTATCAAAGGTGTCAGACACCTTTGATACGCGGGTTTTGCGGCGCGGGCTTGCGTGCGCACGACTGGAGCGAGGAATCTGCGAGAGGGAGCGAAGCGACCGAACGCAGCCTCCCTTTCCGGCATTCGGAAGCATGGGCGGCGATTGGCAGTGGCGTTGGGCGCGATGCCTGGGTTCGGGCTTTGCAGAGGGGCGGCGGGTTCGGCAGGCACGCCCGCGGGCCGGCGCTTCCCGCATGTGGGACGAGGGTCCCGGGAGCGTGGCGTGGCTGGTAGGCTGGCGTCATGACTCGCCATCTCACCCGCGGGCTGGGCCTTGCCGCAGCCTTGACAGCAGCCATGTCCCTTGCCGCCTGCGTCTGCGGTTCGCAGGCCGGCGCGGGAGCGTCCGCTGCCGGTTCCGCGTCTTCGGGCGCGACGGTGGCGTTGCCTGCCGCAGGTTCCGATGCGGCGCCTCCCGTTGCTCCCGAGGCGATGGCCGATTCCGGGGAAGCCGGTGCCGTGGCGGCCGCCGAGCACTTCCTTCGCCTGAGCCTGCATGGCGCAGCCACCGGCGACTGGGACGAATACGATGCCATGAGCG
>CACYEE010000205.1 GCA_902773415.1 uncultured Actinomyces sp. | reverse complement strand
GGGACATCTGTCTAGAATGCCGCCAAATATCGGAACATTCTGTCCTGCAAATATCTCAGTTATAGGACAATATGTCCTGAAAATGTTCCGTTTTCGGGTAGAATGAAGAGCCAGACCGAAGCCGAAAGGAGCTTGGCATTGCCTGCAAACCCCCGTTCCATCCTGCCTCGACATGAGAGCCTCGACGTCGAGTTCAAATCCGACCTGAAACCCCTTTCCTCCTCGGAACTCATCGATACGATTGTCGGCCTTGCCAACACCGAAGGCGGCACGCTCTACCTCGGAGTCGAAGATGACGGCGTCCCGACCGGCGCACATCGCACCCACAGCGACGCCACACGTATGGCCGCCCTTGTCGCGAACAGAACCATCCCTTCCATCCCTGTTCGCGTTTCCACCCTCCAGTTCGTTGCAGAGGCCCAACCAGACGTGACGGTTGTCCGCATCGAAATCCCCAAATCGACAACGCTTGTCGCATCGAGCGACGGCCGCGTGATGCGCAGGCGCCTGAAAGCGGATGGCAGCCCCGAAAGCGTGCCGATGTATCCGTACGAGATGGTCTCGCGCCTGTCTTCGGTCAGGCAGTACGACTTCTCCGCACAGCCCTTGCCGGATTGCTCGATCGACGACCTCGACCCCCATGAAATCGAACGCCTTCGCAGGCTGCTGCGCTCCAATCGAAGCGCGGACGCCCCTTTGCTCGACCTTGCCGATGTCGACCTTCTGGCCTCCCTCAGGCTCCTCGCCCCTACGGAAAGCACGCAAGTCCCGACCGTCACCGGATTGCTGCTGCTCGGCTTTCCCGAAGCAATCGAACGATCGATCCCCACAGCCCGCGCCACGTTCCAGGTCCTCAAAGGAACCGAAGTACGGGTCAACCACGATTTCTCGGGCCCGCTCCTCGCAACGATCGAACAGATCGACAACCTGTTCACGCCATGGAACCCCGAACGGGAATACGACGCCGGAATGGTCCGCGTCGCGCTTCCCGAATTCGACCCTCAAGCTTTCCGGGAAGCCCTCGTCAACGCCTTCGGGCATCGAGACTACGCGACGCTCGGACGAGTGCGCGTCCTGGTATCCGATGAAGGCCTGAGCGTTTCAAGCCCTGGAGGATTCATCGAAGGGGTAACGTTGACGAATCTTCTCACCGTCGAACCCCGTGGCCGGAACATGTGCCTCATGGACGCTCTGAAGAGAATCGGTCTTGCCGAACGAACCGGCCGCGGCATCGACCGGATATTCGAAGGACTGCTCTCCTATGGACGATCCGCGCCCGACTACTCGTCAAGCACGAACACGAACGTCACCGTCTTCATGCCGCGCGAAAGGCCCGACGTCCCCTTCGTCGGCCTGCTCGACTCGTACCGCAGGCACACGGGATCGAATCTCTCGATCCGCTCTCTGATCACGCTCGCCGCCATCCGACGCGAGCCCGGCATCTCGATTCGAGGCATCCGCGAACGCACCGGATTCAAAGACTCCGAAGCGACGGCCGCCGTCGCCACCCTTGCCGAAGGCAACCTCATCGCCGCGCAACCACTCCCGCTCGAAGAGGGATACCGCACGATATTCGACGCGCCAGCGGACGCCTCCAGCGTCAATGCCGAAACCGCCAGAACGACAAGGAACGCGATCGAACACGAGATTCTCGAGATTGCCCGAAACCAAGGAGGCACCCTCAAGACACGCGAC
Source organism: uncultured Actinomyces sp. (assembly GCA_902773415.1). Lineage (GTDB taxonomy): Bacteria > Actinomycetota > Actinomycetes > Actinomycetales > Actinomycetaceae > RUG11864. The sequence continues at coordinate 5,042 of CACYEE010000205.1, read as the reverse complement.
GCCGCAGAACGGCTGGGCCTGCCGCGAAAGCAGGCCTACCGAGCAATCCGCAAGCTCGTCGACTCGGGCAAGCTCACCCCCATCGGCAACGGCCGCGCCGCCAGATACGAGGTCTCCAAACTTTGACGGCAGAGTCCGCGAATCTCCGAAATCAGGCTGAGAGCGCAGCATTCCGCACAGGGCGCCCCAATTCCATCGTGCTTTTGCAATTTCGGCTCTACTCTGCAATTGGTCGGCCCTCCTCCGGCATTTCCCAGACCTCGGGCCGCACCCGCTTCCTCTCCATCCCATCAGTCTCGGATTCGGCCTCGCTTCTCGAAGCCTTCAAGCCCCGCCCGCCCTCCGCGCCTGCATAAAAGCATTGAGCCGGCAGCCATCGAGCACCGGGACGTCTTCCGCCGCGTGCTGGCCCCGCCGAAATTCGCCCAAAAGGGATCGGAAACCAGCAGCCGAATTCGGATGCGACGCTCGTCGAGAAGATCACGAACGCCCTCGATGCCCTGTCGATGCGGTCCTGCCCAGCCGAGGGCATCGACCCTGAAGATGCCTCTCGCGCTCCGGCGAGCCCGGCCGATGGCCGAACGGTTTTCGGAATTGCCAACGGGAACCTGTCCTTGCCGACGCCGAAGGAGCTGCGCCGCCTGAGCGCTGGCCGTCGCCTCGTCCTCGCCTTCACCGGCACCGAAACGCGCCATTGCGCCTCGCCTTCCGTCTCGATCCGCGACGACGGCGAGGGCCGCTCCCCTCCCCGCCAAGCATGCCGGCGACGATTCGGTCCACCGGCGCGTCGAACAAGCTGCGCGTGCCGTTTGTTCGGGGCCGGTTCAGCATGGGCGGCACGGGAATCCTGCCGTTTTGCGGCACTCTTGGACTCCAGCTCGCGCTCGCCCGGCGCACGCCCGAGCTTTCCGCTTCCACGGCCAAGGGCACGGCCGAAAACGGCTGGGGCTTTGCCATCGTCCGCAAATTCGCTCAGAACGAATGCCCCGGCACGAAACAGTCCCATTTCCGCTATCTTGCCCTGCCCGACGGTTCGATTGCGAACTTTGGCCCGGAACCGCTCGAAGCGCTTCCGTCGTGGCGGGCGAAAACGCAGACCGTGGGCTACGATTCGATTTCCGTCGGAATGTCCCTCAGGATGTGGGAGATTCAGGAACTTCCCCATGCGAAGAATCCGGCGACCGGGGATTGTGCGCGGCGAATCGATGCGTTGCTTCCGGGGCTCGCGCGGGCAGGGCGGGACATGCGGCATTCGCGAGGCTTGTGCGCACGCTGGAGAGGCAAATCTCGGCTGGGCGAGTCGTTCGCCGATTCGGCGGCGCTCAAGGTCAAGGGGCGACGCTGACGCTCAAGGCCTACATGCATGGCGACCAGCAGGCCTTGCGCATGGACCTGGGAGGCGTCGGCGCGGACCACGAGGGATCCCTTTGTCGAGGGCGGGCAGAGGCAGGGCACGATCCGCAAGCGCCGTTTCGCCACGAACGCAATCGGGATGTCCTTTCTCGAAAACCACCTGCCGGCCACGGTCGACTGCACCGGCATCCGCCCGGCCTTGCGCGAGCAGCTGTTCATGCCGAGCCGGAATCGCCTTCGCGAGGGCTCGTCCTTCGCCAGGGCCGTGGCAGCGGTGGAGAAGGTGCTAGCCGATTCGCCACCGCTTGCCGGCGCGGCCGAGCGGCGGCGCGACGTGGAAATATCCAAGGGTGTGAAGAACGACGCGCGCCCAGGGCAAGATGGTGCGCGAACCTCATGCAGTTTCTCGCGCCCGCCTCGACCGCGGGCGGAAAGACGACCGGGCTTCCCGCCCGCGCAGATGGCGGAACCGCAGGACGGTTCAAGGGTCTAGCCGAGCCGACGTTTTTCTCCTACGACGGCCCGACGCCGCTCGGCGTCGAGGCGGATTCGCCGATTCGCGCGCGTTTTTCCACCGACGCGGCCGATTCCTTCCTCACGCGCGCGACGAATCCGGGAACGTACGCGCTGACGCTTGCGGGAAAGGGGGCCGAAACCTCGCGTCTGGCGCTGCGCTCCGGGGTGGCGACGCTGACCGCTCCCCTGCCGGCAAAGGCATGCGAGGGCGTTGGATTCGATTGCGGGCTGAGCGTGGACGCCCCGGTGTCGGGCCGGGCTTCGCGTGCCCGTTCCGCGTGCAGTCATGCACACCGGCCTCGAAGGCGCCGGACGAGGCCGGGCCTGGTAGGCCAGATGCCGCGCATGGTGAAGGTTCGCGCCGACTGCCTTCCGGGGGATGGAGCCGGATTGGGCGATTCTCATCCGCGGCTCGGTTTCCGAGGGCCTCGTGTTCTCGATCGACATGGATTATCCTCCGCTTCCGGTCCAGCTGCGCCATTCGAGACGAAAGACGGCCAAGACGCTCGAAGCGATCAAGACGCGCCACCGCAACGGCATCTTCGTCGTCGCATGGAAGCCGGTGCCGAAAGCGCGGCGAAGACGAGTACGTGCGCGTGGCGCAAAACGCCGTCAACGACACTGCGTCCTCGATGCCCGTTCACCCCCGAAGGCGCAGGCTTCAAGAGGCGACGTAGGCCGGCACGTGCCCGCAAACGCCCACATCCCGACGCTCAGACGGCAAGGCCCCTGAGGTAGTCCTCGACGTTCTCGTAGGCGATGCCGTCGGCTTCGCAGGCCTCGCCTCGATAGAGCACGCACCGCCTGGCGATGCCGCCGTAGCGGCTTCCCGCGAGATCGAGCTTGTCCGAATCAAGCAAGTGGCGGCGTTGAGCGGGGTCGGCCTGGCTGGCATGCGCGATTGCGTAGAGTTCGCAGGAGGCGCTCTCGGGCCGGAACACGGCCATGCCGAACTCTCCGACCGCGAATTGGAGAACGAAAACCTCGGCATCGGGCAACGCCGCAGCCGTCTCAAGCACAACGATGTCCTCAAGCATCCGCCCACGCACCTCGCCGAGAACGCGGCGAACGAGGGCATGGCGTTCGGCCAAGGGCACGTCCCTGAAGGCATTGTCGTCGGCGAGCGCTTCGACGAGAGCCTTGGCTTGCGCGTATCTCAGGCCCGGCTGGGCGATGGCCGTGCGATGCCGCTCCGCGTTGAAGTACGCTGCGGAGACGATTCGGATCGGAACCGTCACGTCGAGCATCCGAAGACACTCGGAAATATCGGCGGCGAGAACCGGATCGGCGGCAACGGAGCGCTCGCGGGATTCGAGAATCTCAAGCATGAGGCGCAGCCTGTGCGTCATCCGGAAATCGTCGATACGGTCGAGGACATATGACGGGAAGCCCGGATTCTCCCGAAGGTTTCGCGTCGAAATCGAAAGGTCGCCCGAAACGAAGCACCTGGTCAGCGCATGCGCTACGAAATGACGGTTGTGTTCTTCGACGATTCGAGCAATCGCGCTTGCCAGCTCGCCGGTATCGTCGAGGTTGCGCAGGCGCCGCACATGCCCGACATCCTGGCGGCACTTCAGCGAATGCCGGATGTTTCTCGCAATGGCGCTGTCGACGTATTCTCCGGCCGAGGCGGCGCAGGCGAAGGGGGAACGACGGCGATAGTCCTCCCCGCCCAGGCTCATCGTTCCGCCGTATCGGATGAATTCGTCGATGCCGCCGATTCCGAGCACGCTTTCGAATTCGCGGAAGGGAATGCGGGTGGTATGCACGAAGCGGCAACGGTCGTACAGCTGCTCGTCCTTGGACAACAGGAATCCTAAGGAATCGCCTCCCGAAAGCACCACCTTGATTCCCATTGCGGCGTAGATGTCCGAGAAGAGCGACGCCGAGGCGACGAAATCGTCGAGCATGGCCACTTCGTCGACGAAGACGTATTCGCATCCGGCTTCCGAAAGCCTCCTGAGGTCCCTCTCGAGGGCGGCAAGGGTGTCTGCGGGCGTCATGGCAACGTATGCGGCACGCGTGCGCGCCTCGGGTGACATGCGCATGATGGCCTGACGGATCAGCGTGGACTTGCCGGTTCTCCGAAGGCCGTAGAGAACCATCACCCGAACCTCGCCCGGAGCCTGCAGGTACTCCTCGACATCTTCGAGCAGCGCCCGGGCTTTCCAGGGCTTGACCTGGCTGGCGAAGCGTTCGAGAGCGCCACCGGTCAGGACGTTCGTTTCGTAGCCCGACGTTGGAAGCGACGCCGCTCCTTGAACCGGTTTGGGCATTTCGGGCGAAGGGCTGCTCGCCAGTTCGGCAAGGCGCGCCTCCAGCCTTTTGCGTTCGGCGACGGCAGCAATGATTGCGTCGCGTTCGCCCGCCTTGAGATACCGACTGCGGGTTTTCCCGTTTTCGCTCCATTGAAGGTACGGCTGGGACTTTCCCTTGATCTTCTTGTGGCTGATGCTGCCGCGCGGCAGGGAAGCGATTTGCCGGCGAAGTTCATCGGCCTCTTCCTGTCGCGAATCTTTGCCTCCGCCAATGCTTCCATCCATGCGACCGCCTTTCCCAACTGGATAACTAGTCTAACTATATCAGCTAGTTACCCTAGTTACTACTCAGTTATCCTTCAAGCCGCCCCAGTCGTTGCTTGCCCATCTCGCAAATGCGAGGCTCCCCGGATTTGACCAGGAAGTCCAAGGGAGCAAAAGAGAGCCGGAAAAGCAGGCGAAGCGACAACCATCGAGCACCGACGGCTTCCCCTCCTGCGACGCAATGGGCGACCGGAGATTGCGCCGCCGCTTCGAGGCCTGCCATGAAGAGGACGAGTTCGCACAGGAGAGCAGCGTCGCAACCGCACCACCACGGTCGAAGATTTCCGGAACTGCGCCCAAAACCGCCTCATAAGACACCGGGAGCATTGAAGGAAAACCTCCGCCCCATCTCAAGGAAGACGAGTTCAGGTTCGACAAGCGCGGCTAGGGCACGCGCGAATTCATGCCGAAAGAACTCCTGCAAGGCCGCCCCCATCGAGCCCCTACGCCAAAAGCTGTTCGGATTCCCTCACAGGCACCGTTTCAGGGCACGGGCCGGGCACCGAAAGAAACGAACAAGGCCCCGCGCCTGGGCTCCTGTCGGGTTTTTGTTGGTACGTGGGTTGGGTGGTTTGCTCCGTGTGGGGTGGG
>CACYEE010000204.1 GCA_902773415.1 uncultured Actinomyces sp. | reverse complement strand
GGTTTCGAGCCGCGCCCGGCTCTCCAGATCGATCCTGCGGCCCGTTTCGGCAGCTTCTAGCTGGCGCGGGCGCGAGCCGGACCGGCGCGGCGGCATGCGCCTGGGACGCTTGCCCTGCCGTTTTTCCAATGTCGCCCCATTCCCTTCCGGCCGTCTCGGTAGACTTGGCCTCAAGAGTCGTATTCGAGGAGGAATCATGGCTGCTGCCGTTTCCCGCCGCCTTCGTATCGGAGCAGGGGGGTTGTTCGTACTCGTTGCCGTCTGTGCGCTTCTCGCATGGCCTGCGGATGTGCGGGCGTTCGCCCAGCCTGCCAATTCGTCGGCCGCCAATCCGCCGGCAGCGAATGCGCAGGCGGCGTCTTCGCTGCGCTTCGCCTCGCGCCTGCCGGAGCGGGACTATTGGATTGCCGCCGCCACCATCGACGCTGTGCTGCGCGAGGACGGCACTCTCGAGGTCAGCGAATCGCGCCGCTACGAATTCGACGGCGAATTCAATGGCGTACGCCAGAAGTTCGGGCTGATCGGCTCGGGGATGGGCGTCGATTTCGAGGGCGCGAGCGTGCAGACGGACGGCGGCGTCAAGGAGCTGCGGCCTGCCGAGATGATGAGCAAGTGGCGCGAAGACCCCGCTTCTGCGCCCAAGGGCTACGCAACCTTCGACGAACGCGAGTCGACGTTCTACGCCTTCCACGCCTTCGAGGACGAAACGGCGACCATCACCTTCCGTTACAGCATCGCTGCGGCGGGACGCCAATACAGGGATACCGCCGAGCTGTACTGGAAGTTCGTTTCCGACGGGTGGGACGTGCCCAACGAGTTCGTGGACCTGACCCTCGCGCTGCCTGTGCCGAAGGGGGAATCCGCGGTGGCGGGCGACAACGTGCTCGTCTACGGCCACGGTCCTTTCGACGGCGAGATCGGCATTGACGACGGCAAGGTTCGCGCGGTCGTGCCGCTGGTCGGCACCGACGAGTTTGCGGAAGTCCGCGTGCTTTTCCCGCGCGACTGGCTTTCGCTTGGCGCGGGCGCGCCGAATGTTTTCGACGCGAACCGGCGTGCCGAAGCCATCGAGGAAGAGGCGAGCTTCGTGACGCGCGAACAGGAGGAGGCCCGCATGCGCGTGCGCGCCGAAGGAGGCAGCCTTGGCGTTCTCGCGGCGATCGTGGCGGGCGCGGGAGCGCTGTTCCGGCGCTACGGCAAGGAATACAGGCCCGTGTTCCAGGAGAAGTACTGGCGCGACGTTCCCGACCCGGACCTCCACCCGGCCGTTGTCGCGCGCCTTCACAGCTGGGGCGACCAGTCCCAGGACATCCCCGTTTCCCTGCTGCATCTGGCGAATATCGGTGCCATCCAGCTGCTTGCCGTGCCCGACGAGAAGGGCCGCTACGGCAGGCATGGCGATTGGGCGATCGTGCGGACCGAGAATGCGGCCGCGATTCCGATGGGCGAGATCGACTCGGCTGTCATGCGCCTTGTCTTCGACACGGTGGGCCGTGGCAGGAAGAGGGGGACCGGGAAGACGTCGAACCGTCGGGTGCTCGACGCGATGATCGAATCGGGCGCCTGGCGCGGCTGCGGGTCGGCCACCGGAATCGAGTTCGATCCGGTGGCTGCGGCGCTCGTGCCGGCCCGTTCCAGGCACGAGGAGGAAGCGGTGCTCTTCTCGGATTTCAGGGGCCGTGCGAAGGCGGCGCCGAGCAAGTACGCGGAGGCTGTCGAGAAGGTTCACGATGCGGTTTCGGGTGAAACGGATCGGGAGAATTTCTTCGAGGGTTCCGGCACATGGCTTCAGATCGGGCTGTGGCTTGCCGCGCCCGCGGTGGGAGCGCTCGGCTATCTTGTCGGCTCGGCCGTGGGCCTTCCCTGGCATTACTGGGCGGGGCTTTCCGCAGGAGCGCTTGCGATTGTCGGTTTCGCGTGGTTCATGCGCCGGCGCACCCCGCCTGCGAACGAGATCAACGCGAAGTGCGAGGCGCTCAAACGGTGGCTCGCGGATTTCTCGCGGCTTGACGAGGCTCCGCCCTCCGACGTGAAGAAGTGGGGGGAGATGATGGTGTATGCGGCTGCTTTCGGGGTGGCCGACGATGCGTTGCGCCAGCTTCGCGAGATCCGGCCCGAGGTTGCCTCCGACCCTGGTTTCCTGGCGACGGGGTACTGGATCGGATCGATGGATTCGATGCGTGGGGCCGGTGGCGGTTCGGCCTTCGACGCTTTCGGGGATTCGATGAGGTCGGCCCAGGCGGTGGCGGTGGAGGGCAGCTCCGGTGGCGGTGGCGGCGGCTTCGGTGGTGGTGGCGGCGGCGGCGCCTTCTAGCCTGTGCGGCCGGGCGTGGTTTGCGCGCGCCGAATCGCCGCCTCGGCCAGTTCCGAGGCGCATTCGGGGATATGGTGGATGCTGTTGAAGGAGGGGCGGTTCGCCGTACCTGTTTCGCGAGCGACGCGCAGTCCGTCTCCTGCCCGGTTTCCGGGCCGGCCACGGCGGCAGGCCGGCATCGTGTTCGAGGGGCGTCGATCGTCGCGAACCGGTGTTCCCGGGCGGCAAGGCGACGCATCGAGTCCTTAACCGGCGTTTCGCTGCGTTTCGGACGGTTCGGCCTGAGCATGGTTGCCAGGGCGCGGCGCAGGCGTCTGGGCAGGCCTGTGCCTGCCGGGGTTCTGGCTGCGGTGCGTGGCGGGCAGCGACGGGGGCCCCGCCGCGTCTTGCGGTTTTCGGCGAGATTCGCGCCTGGGGCATGTCTGGGTCTTTCGTCCGCTATAATGAAAAGAATTCATGCGCAGGAAGGAATCTGATGTCGCTGTTTTCCCATTCGAGGACCGTCGAAGAGCTTGAGGCCGAGCTTGCCGAGGTCGACGCGGCGATTGCTTCGCTTCCGTCGAAGTCGGAGGCGTTCGTCAGGGCGCAGGAGATTATCGAAGCCAATCGCAGTTCCGCGCCGACGGAGGAAATCGACGCGATGCTTGCGCGCGAGGGCCTTCCGTCGCTTGCGCAGTGCGGAACGATTGCGGCGAGGGACATGGCGCCGCTCAACCGGCTGCGTCGCCGCCGCAAGTCCCTGGTTCGGAAGCTGGACGATGCGAAGAAGGGGCGCACGGGGGAATAGGGTGCCGATATCGCAGCCCTCGTCCCATTCGGGGCGTTCGCGGTGCGCGACGCGGAGTCCGGTTCGATGCGGAACCCGATGGCGAGGTCTCGCGAAGCGCCCGGAACGAAACCTGCATCGGCGCATGCGGGCGGCGCAAGCGGGGCGTGGGCTAGACTGGACGGGTACCCTAGCAATCCGAAAGGCCCCCTATGCTTCTTCTCCAGAGTCTTTCCGCGGCCGTTGCGATGGAGCCCGCACCTGCCGACGACGTGTCGGCATTCGCCCGCTGGTTCGCCATCGGCGTCTTCCTCGTGGCCATGACCCTCATCGTCTCCGAGAAGGTACACCGCACCATCGTCGCCATCGTCGGCGCCGTGCTCGTGCAGATCTTCCATATCGTCGACTTTGAATCGGCCGTCCACCACGTCGACTGGAACACTCTCGGCGTGCTGCTCGGCATGATGCTGTTCGTCGCCGTCGTCAAGGAATCGGGCCTTTTCGAGTTCCTTGCAATCAGGACCGCGAAGATCGCGAAAGGAAACCCGTGGAAGATCATGATGCTCTTCATGGTTCTCACGGCGGTGCTTTCCGCATTCCTCGACAACGTGACGACGGTGCTGCTGATCGGCCCGATGACGCTCACCATCTGCGAACTCCTGGACGAAGACCCCATTCCCTTTTTCCTCATGGAAATCGTCGCCTCGAACGTCGGCGGCACGGCGACCCTCGTCGGCGACCCGCCGAACATCATGATCGGCTCGAAGGCCGTCATGGGAGACCCTGCCGACATTGCCGCGGGCGGCGGCACGACCGGCCTCGGCTTCGCCGACTTCATGATCTACGACGGTCCGATTGTCGTGGTTCTCATGTTCGTGCTGATCGCGATCGCCTATGCCATGTACGGCCGCAAGATGGGCGTGAACGCCGAGAAGCAGGCGCTCGTCATGGAGCTTGAACCGAATGCCGAACGTGCCGGAATGATGAAGCTGTCGGTGACGATGCTCGCCATCGTCGTCGTCGCCTTCATGGCCCACGGAGCTCTCGGCCTGGAATCCTCCGTGATTGCGCTCGCGGCCGGCGGCTTCGCGCTTTTGCTCAACCACAAGCGCGTGGACATCCACACGGCCTTGCATGGCGTGGAATGGACGACGCTGATTTTCTTCGGCGGCCTGTTCATCATCGTCGGCGGCATGGTCGATACGGGCACGATCGAGATGCTTGGCAATGCGCTTGTGGGCGCCACTGGCGGAAACGTTTTCGCCACGATGCTGATTCTTGTCTTCGCCTCGGCCGTCATTTCCGCCTTTCTCGACAACATTCCCTTCGTTGCCACGATGATTCCGATTCTCACCGGCATGGCCACGCAGATGGACGGCGATATCGCCCCGCTGTGGTGGGCGCTCTCGCTTGGAGCCTGCCTGGGCGGCAACGGCTCCCTCATCGGCGCTTCCGCGAACGTCGTCCTTTCCGACATCTCCACGAAGAACGGCCATCCGATTTCGTTCATGCGGTTCACGAAGATCGGCTTCCCGATCATGCTTGTGACCGTCGCGTTTTCGGCTGTCTATCTGGTGGTGCTCTACCGGTTCGGCCTGTTCTGATCGTCCGGGACGTGCAGGCTACAGGCTAGCTCCTGCTGCCTGGGGTTTGCGCAGGCGAGAGAACCGGGGCGTATCAAAGGGGTCAGACACCTTTGATACGCCGGATGGGGGACGGCGACCGGCGGGAGGGCCGCGCGGGCTTGCCCGCGCAAGACCGGAGCGAGGAAACGGTGGTCGGCAGGCCGCGCCTGCCCGCGGCGGTTTTCTTCGCCTCGGGCATGAACCGGACATTCGCGCCTCTCGGCCCGCGTCGTCGCGAGAGGGAGCGAAGCGACCGGACACGGTACCCTCTGCGAGAGCCGGCACGACAGCCCGTGTGCCTTCCCGGCACGACGTCGGGATTCCGGATTTCGAGAACCGTTCGCATCCTGCTCGGGTTCGCTGCTAGCCTCAAGGCATGTTCCTGCGAATGCGAATGCCCAACTAGCGCGCTGCCCGCCGGATGCCCGGATTCCGGACCCTGATGCCGGATTCGCCCCGGCCCGGCCGTGCGCTGCCAGCCGCCAACCCGCGAGCTGGCAGGGAAGGCCAAGGAACACGGAACGTGTCGCGCCTGCTGGCGGCGCGCCAACCTGCACAGGCTCGCTCCCTCGACAACCTCCCCAAGGAGCACCTCATGACAACCCTTCGCGAACCCTTCCGCCACGACCATGTCGGCAGCTTCCTGCGCCCTGCCAAACTCAAGAAGGCCCGCGCCGACTACGAATCCGGTTCTATCGCCGCCGCCGCCCTCAAGGCCGTCGAGGACGAATGCATCCGCAACCTCGTCGCCAAACAGAAAGAACTCGGCTACAGCGTCGTCACCGACGGCGAATTTCGCCGCGCCACCTGGCACCTCGACTTCATGTGGGGATTCGACGGCATCGCCCACGCGCCCACCGAAACCGGCCTGCCCTTCCACGACGAACAGGCCATGATCGACGACACCTACCTCGTCGGCAAGCTCGGCCTGACCGGCGAACACCCCTTCGTCGAGCACTTCCGTTTCGTGCGGAATCTCGCGGGGAAGGGGGCCGTCGCCAAGCAGACCATTCCCGCACCCGCCCAGTTCCTCGCCCAGCTCGCCATGCCCTTCGCCGCGGAAAACACGGCGCGGTTCTACGCGAGCCAGGGCGAACTCGCCGACGATCTCGTCGCCTGCTACACGGCCTTCATCGACCAGCTCTACGCTGCCGGCTGCCGCAACCTCCAGTTCGACGACTGCACGTGGGGCATGCTCGTCGACGAAGGCTTCGCCCGTTTCCTCGGTGCCGACGGGGCAGGGCTCGACGCCATCAAGGAAACCTACCTCGGCATCAACAACCGGGTGCTCGAAGGCCGGCCGGCCGACCTCACCGTGACCACGCACGTGTGCCGCGGCAACTACCACTCGACCTACGCGAACTCCGGGGCCTACGATGCCGTGGCCGAATACCTCCTCGCTCGCGAGAACGTGGACGCCTTCTTCCTCGAGTTCGACGACGAGCGTTCCGGCGGCTTCGAGCCGCTGGCGCACGTGCCGGCCGGCACGAAGGTCGTGCTTGGCCTCGTGACCACGAAGCGGCCCGAGCTTGAGAGCGAAGCCGAGCTTCGCGGGCGCATCGAGGAAGCGGCGAAGCACGTGCCGCTCGAACGGCTGTGCCTGTCCCCGCAGTGCGGATTCGCCTCGTGCGAGATCGGGAACAAGCTCACGGAGGCCGAACAGTGGGCCAAGCTCGAGCTTGTCAAGCGCGTGGCCGAGAGCGTCTGGGGCGGCTGAAGGTTCCGGTTGACGCCCGTCCGTTTGCGCAGGCGAGAGAACCGGGGCGTATCAAAGGGGTCAGACCCCTTTGATACGCCGGATTGGGGACGGCGACGAACGGAAGGGCTGCGCGGGCTTGCCCGCGCAAGACCGGAGCGAGGAAGCTGCGAGAGGGGGACACGGTCCCCGTGCGACGCCCGGCGCAATCGCGCCAAGGAGATCTACAGGCGTGGCATCGCGCACGCTTGGCACCGGCCGCTGGCGACGCGACCATGCCGAAAGCTAGACTGCCGGTGTTGCCTCGGCGAGGGAGCGCGCGAATCATGCCCGGAACGGCCTGCCGACCGGGGAGCCAAACGCGAAAGACTCCGTTATCGACGCGGCGGGTGTGCTCCGGCACGGCCTGCCTAAAGGCCAACGCTGACAAGCGGAGCGCGCGCCCGACGCGAACTCCGAAAACACGCGGGCGCGGTGCCCAACCCGCGTCGCCCCGCACAACGCAAGGAGCACATCATGGCAGAAGAAGCCAAGATCTACGCCGAGCGCCGCCACTCCTTCGGCAAAGGCACCGCCCGCAAGCTGCGCGCTGCCGGCAAGGTTCCCGCCGTCGTGTACGGCCGCGGCCGCACCCCCTCCCACATCGCCTTCGACGCGCACGAAATCTTCCTGCTCGTCAAAGGCAAGGCCAACGCCGTCATCAACGTCGACGTCGAAGGCAAGCCGCTCTACGCCCTCGTCAAGGAAATCCAGCGCCACCCGCTCAAGCGCACCATCGAGCACATCGACCTCCTGCGCGTGACCGAAGAGGACAAGGTCGAGGTTTCCGTGCCCGTCCAGCTCGAAGGCGAATCCTTCTCGGGAACCATCGCAACCGTCGACCTCCTCGAGCTTGACGTGCTCGCGCCGGTCATCGCCATCCCCGAGCACATCGTCGTCAACGTCGAAGGCAAGAAAGCCGGCGAACACGTCACCGTCGCCGACCTCGAACTGCCCGCAAACGTCGTCTGCGAAATGGACCCGGAAGCCATCGTCGTCGGCATCTCCCTGCCGACCTCCGGCGCCGCCGAGGAAACCGCCGAAGAAGATTCCGCGGAGTAGACAGTCCGAAAACGTCAAGCTGTGGCGCCCCGTGCAAGCGAGGGCGCCACAGCGCTATCGGTGCCGGAGGCCACGGAACCGGAAAAGGAGCGTGCATGCATGCCGTCGTCGGCCTGGGAAACCCGGGCGCAGAATACGAAAACACCCGCCACAACGCCGGGCGCATGGTCATAGCCGAACTCGCCCGCCGCGCCGGCGGCACCCTCAAGGCCCAGAAAGCCACGCGCACCCATGCCCTCTCCGCCTGGATCGGCACCCCCGAACGCGGCCAGAAAGCCGTGCTCGCCACGTGCAACACGTACATGAACGTCTCCGGCGGGCCGGTCAAGGCGCTCCTGTCCTACTTCGGCGTCGCCCCCGAAACCCTCGTCGTCATCCACGACGAACTCGACCTCCCCTTCGGAACCCTCAAGCTCAAGCGCGGCGGAGGCGAAGGCGGCCACAACGGCCTGAAATCCATCAGCCAGTCCCTCGCGACGAAAGACTACATCCGCCTCCGCTTCGGCATCGGCCGTCCCCCTGGCCGCCAGGACCCTGCCGACTACGTGCTGCGGCCCTTCCCGAAATCCGACCGCGCCGAACTCGACCTCCTGATCTCCCGCGCCGCCGACGCCGTCGAAGACGTCCTCCTCGACGGCCTCGAACGCGCCACGCTCAGGCTCCACAGCGCATGAGCACGCCGAACATGCCCGAAAGCCGGAGGCCGCTCGCCCCGCTCGCCCCCGCCGCCGCCGGAACACCCGAAGTCGCGCGGCTCCTCGCCACGCGCGCCCGCGAACTCGACGCCGCGATGCCTGCCGGCCTCGTGCCGCCCGTCCTCGCCCTCCTCGCCGGCAGCGACGCCGAAAACCCCGCACCGGCCGCCAGCGGGAAAACGAAGGACACGGCCCCCGACGCCCCGCTCGCCGTCGCCGTCACGCGCTCGGGCCGTGAAGCCGAACGCCTCGCCCAAACCCTCGGCGCCTACCTTTCGCCGCGCGACATCGCCCTCTTCCCGGCGTGGGAAACGCTCCCTCACGAACGCCTCTCGCCGCGCGCCGACACGGTAGCCCAGCGCCTCGCCGTGCTGCGCCGCCTCGCCCACCCCGAAGAATTCGCCCCGCTGCGCGTGCTTGTCATGCCCGTGCGCGCCCTGCTCCAGCCGCTCGCGGCAGACCTGGGCGAGCTCGAACCCGTGCGCGTGCGCGTCGGCGACGAAGCCGACCTCGACGACCTCGCCGAACGCCTCGCGGCCGCCGCCTACACCCGCGTCGACATGATCGAACGCCGCGGCGAATTCGCCGTGCGCGGCGGAATCCTCGACGTGTTCCCCCCTACCGAGAAGCATCCCCTGCGTGTGGAGCTTTTCGGAGACGAAGTCGACGAAATCCGCGCCTTCACCGTGTCCGACCAGCGCTCGGTGGCCGAAGCCGAAGAACTCTACGCGCCGCCCTGCCGCGAAATCCTGCTCACCGACGACGTTCGCGCGCGGGCGCGCCTGCTGCGCGGAGAACTGCCGGGCGCCGTCGACATGCTCGACAAGATCGCAGAAGGCATCGCCGTCGAAGGCATGGAATCCCTCGCCCCCGTGCTCGTCTCCCGCATGACCTCCGTAGTCTCCCGGCTTCCCGAAGGCACGCGCATCTGCGTCGTCGAACCCGAATGGGTGGAAAAGCGCGCCGCGGACCTTCTCGAAACGACCGAAGAATTCCGCGCCGCCGCATGGTCGGCCGCCGCGATGGGCGGCACGGTGCCCATCGAAGTCGACGAAGCCTCCTTTGCGACGCTCGAACAGACGCGGGCAGCCGCGCTCGCAGCCGGACACTCGTGGTGGACCCTCGCAGGAGTATTCGGAGGCGGAACGCAATTCGCCGCGGACCGGCCCGACGACGCCGGAGACAGCGAACGCGCCGAGACGGCGGTACGGCAGGCCACCCGCTACCTCGGCAACGTCGAGGCCGCCATTGCCGATCTTGCCGCGAAGGCGCGGGACGGCTGGAAGGTCGTGCTCGCGGTGTCCGGCGGCGGCCTTGCCCGGCGCATGGCAGCCGGCTTCACCGACAACGACGCCGCCGCAGTCGCCGTCGACACCCTGCCCGACAGGCTCGAACCGGGCCTCGTCCATGTCGTCGCCGCGCCCGCTGCGGCCGGCTACATCATCGAGAGCGAAAAGCTCGCCGTCGTCGCGGGCGAAGACGTGACCGGACGCGCCGGAGCCTCCACGCGCGACATGCGCGCCATGCCCAAGCGCCGTGCGCGCAACGCCGTCGACCCGCTGGCGCTCAAGCCGGGCGACCACATCGTTCACGACCATCACGGCGTCGGCCGTTTCGTGCGCATGGCGAAGCGGACAATCGGCACGGCAACCAGGACGGAACGCGAATACCTCGTCATCGAATACGGCTCCACGCGGCGCGGCGCGCCCAACGACCTGCTGTGGCTGCCCGTCGACCAGCTCGACCGCATCTCGCGCTACCAGGGCGGGGAAGCGCCCAAGCTCAACAAGATGGGCGGCGCGGACTGGGAGAAGACGAAGGCGAAAGCGAAGGCGGCGACGCGCGAAATCGCCGTCGAGCTGCTGCGCCTGTACGCAGAACGCCTTGCCCGCCCCGGTTTCGCATTCTCGCAGGACACCCCGTTCCAGCGCGAACTGGAGGACGCCTTCGACTATGCGGAAACCCCCGACCAGCTCCACACCATCGACGAAGTCAAGCGCGACATGGAACGGCCCGTGCCGATGGACCGCCTTGTTTCCGGCGACGTCGGCTACGGAAAGACGGAAATCGCGGTGCGCGCCGCCTTCAAGGCCGCCCAGGATGTGAAGCAGGTCGCGGTTCTCGTGCCGACGACCCTCCTCGTCTCCCAGCATCTCGAAACCTTCCGCGACCGCTACGCGGGATTCCCGGTTCGCGTCGAAGGCCTCTCCCGGTTCCAAAACGCGAAGGAATCGCGCGACGTCGTCGCCGGGCTCGCATCTGGAGAAGTGGACATCGTCATCGGAACCCACAAGCTGCTCACCGGCGAGGTGCGCTTCAGGAATCTCGGCCTCGTCATCATCGACGAGGAACAGCGCTTCGGCGTCGAACACAAGGAAACGCTCACGCAGATGTATCCGGGCGTCGACGTGCTTTCCATGAGCGCCACCCCGATTCCGCGAACCCTCGAAATGGCCATGACGGGCGTGCGCGAAATGTCCACGCTCGCCACGCCGCCCGAGGACCGCCACCCGATTCTCACCTATGTGGGGCGCTACGAAAACCGCCAGGTCAGCGCCGCAATCCGCCGAGAACTCCTGCGCGAAGGCCAGGTGTTCTTCGTCCACAACCGCGTCTCGGACCTGCCGCGGACCGCCGCCCGCCTCAAGGAGCTCGTGCCCGAGGCGCGCGTCGGCATGGCGCACGGCAAGATGGGCGAACGCCAGCTTGAAGACGTCATCCAGCGGTTCTGGGAACGCGAAATCGACGTGCTCGTCTGCACCACGATCATCGAGACCGGCCTCGACATCTCCAACGCGAACACGCTCATCGTCGACCAGGCCGAACGATACGGCCTGTCCCAGCTTCACCAGCTGCGCGGGCGCGTCGGGCGCGGCCGGGAACGGGCCTACGCCTATTTCCTGTACGAACCGTCGAAGACGCTCACCGAGCAGGCGCTTGCGCGGCTGCGCACCATCGCCTCGAACACGGAGCTTGGTTCGGGCATTGCCATCGCCATGAAGGACCTCGAAATCCGCGGGGCCGGAAACATGCTCGGCGGCGAACAGGCCGGCCATATCGAAGGCGTCGGATTCGACCTGTACGTGCGAATGGTGGCCGATGCCGTGGAGAAGATGCGCGGCGGGAAGGGCGACGCGGACGCCGAACCCGAGATTCGCGTCGAGCTTCCCGTGGACGCCTATCTTCCCGAGGCCTACATTTCTTCCGAACGGCTCCGCCTGGAAATCTACCAGAAGCTTGCCGCTTCGCGCAGCGACGGGCAGCGTGCGGAAATCCGCGGCGAGCTCGAGGACCGCTACGGGCCAATCGGAGTCGAGACGGAACGGCTTTTCGCGCTTGCCCGGATCCGGGAGGCCTGTTCGCGGGCAGGCATCGAGGATGTCCGCGTGGCGGGAAGCTCGATTCGCTTTTCGCCGGTTGCCCTTCCCGATTCGCGCCAGGTGCGGCTCAAGCGGCTTTACCGCAATGCGCGGTTGCAGCCGGCGGTGCGTGCGCTGCTCGTGCCCGAGGCGCGCGTCGGCATGGCGCACGGCAAGATGGGCGAACGCCAGCTTGAAGACGTCATCCAGCGGT
>CACYEE010000203.1 GCA_902773415.1 uncultured Actinomyces sp. | reverse complement strand
TCTTCTTCGCCTGCGGCTCGTCGTACGCGACTATGCCGTACGGCCCCTCGTGCACCGGGTTCATGGCGGCCGCTGAGAGCAGCATCGCGCAGATAAGCTCCGTCTTGCCGAAGTCCCTGGGCATGGCGACGAGCCCGGTGCGGTACTTACGCCGGAAGACGCTGCGCCCGTCGGAGCGGCGGACCATGCGGCCGCACCCGAAAATCGGGTTCCAGATGTACTTCGTCTGGAAGTCCTCGAGATAGAACGGCTTGCCGTACCATTCGGGCTTGTTGCCGGCGTGCCGAAGGTGCGTCGCGGCGAAATACGCCCGCTTGCCGGCTTCGTCCAGGCCGCTCTTCGATGGCGTGCAACGCTTAGTCCTTAGCATTGGGAAGTGCTCCCTTTGCCTGGCTCGCCTTGAACCTGCTGTATCCTTCGCTCGTGCGCCGTGCAAGGTCCTCGACGGTAGATGCGGTCATGGCCTGCATCAGCCCAGACCTGACGCGCGCGGTCGGCGAGATGTTCAGCGCGTCCCCGAGCTGCCTCAGCATCGTTGTGGCCTTCTCGGCGGTGCGCAGGTTCGGGTTCGCCTTGGCGCTACCGGGCTCGGGCTCTCCCGTCTCGGCGTCGTATTTCTCGACCAGCGTCGACACGCGACCGTCTAAAGACATCATCGACTGGCTCGCCTCGCAGAAGACCGCGTACCAGAAGCAGTACGACTCGATGAGCGGTATATCCCTCTCGTCGAAGCAGGGCGCTGACCCTATGAGGCTGTCCCAGCATTCCGACATGACCGGGTTGACGGCGACGGACACTGGCTTCTGCAGCGTCGGCACCGCCCCGATCACCTCGGCAACAAGCTCCTGAGTGGGCTCGTGGCCACCGCGGCGTTGCGCGTTCTTCGTCGGTTTTCTCCCCTTCGTCATAAGCCCTCACCCTCCAACGCCTCGAACAGCGCCGCGGAAAGGCGTGCGAACTTGGCCCTGAGCTAGTACGGCGCCGTCCTCGACATACGTCCGAAATCGTTCGCGAGGCGGTGCGCCTCCTGGACGGCTGCGATGCACTCCACCGGGGCCGATTCCGCCGGTATCTCCGGCGGCTTATCCGGGAAGACGGGGCGGTACTTGATCCGCTCCCTCTTCTTCTCGCGGTGCTTCCTCATCTTGCAACGATTCGAGCAGTACTGGGCGCTGTCGCGCCTGGCTTCGAACTCGGCACCGCAGACTTCGCAGGTCTTTGTGATCATCGGCAGGTTCCCTTCTCTGATGAGCAGGGATTATCGTGTCAATGTCACCGATTAGCGTGTCGTCCTGGGAACTCCAATTTCGTTCGCATAAAAACGGCTGGGTGGCGCGCGGTGGCAATCCGTCGAATTTCCGAATTTTGACCCCTCTCCCCACCTCGTTCCGAGCGAAAAAGAGCGAATGTAAAACTAGCACTTTAACGCCAGCGCGCATCAGCGTGAACTTTTTTCCACCAGGCCAGGGGGGGTATGCACCTTCTTTCCCCGAAAAAATCGGGAATCCTTCGGGGCATCCCTCCCCTGCGGGGGTTTTCCACAGGTTTTCGACTGGAAAAAGGCGAAAAAGAAGGGAAGCCCGCAGGCTTCCCCGGTTCGCTCGCGTCTCGGTTGGAGTTACCGCAAGCCGTCCCTTCTCCGCTGCGCGTCGACGAGCGCATGCGCCCTGGCGGACAGCAGCACGAGGTTCGACGGGTCGTCCGTGCCGCCGTCGCAGAGCGCGACCCTGTGGTGCACGCCTGCGCCAGGCTCCACGATCCGCCATGTGCCGGCTAGCTTCTCGGCGACCACCTTGCCGGTGACCGCGCACCTGCCCTGCTGCCGTTCGATGACCGCCTGCCTGCTCTTGCGGTAGGCGGCACCGTAGCCCGACGCCCGCCAGGGTTCGCCGGCAAGGCGCTCGGCGTCGCTTCGCCTGTTCGTCCTCTTCCGCTTCTGCTTGACGGGAGCCTGCTTCGCTCCCATCCCGTCCGGCAAGAGCTGCTTCAGCGCCATGGTGTTTCCTTTCCCTAAAAGAGAGGGCGGGTGCCTTCACCACCCGCCCTCATGGAAGGCTACGAATTCACGCCCTCCCGATCGCCCGCGATTGTTCCAAGGCTGTCACCCGGAAGCTCGTCGTCCACATGCCTCGACATGAGCCATTTGTCAGCCTCGAGATCATCCTCGGCATGCCCGAAGTAAACCGCCCAGAAGCACATGCTCGCCTTGAACATGACGCTCTCATGGTAGAGCCATTCGAGGTTCGTCATCACACATCACGCTCCACGTAGTAGATCCGATACGTCTTCCCGCACCGCTCGCAACAGATAGACTCTTGGCCATACCAAAGATCGGTCAGGATAAAATCGTCGATATCCCTGGTTGTCTCGCATCCGCAATTCGGGCATTCGGCCTTGACTGCCACATCTTTCGTGATGATGACACCCGTCGTTTCGAGCGTTCGGCTGTCGGTCATGACCAGTCCCCTCTCATCCGCTTCTGGTAAAGCTCCCATTCGGCCTTGCCGTTCTTCGTCTGGTGGCTGTCCCTGATAGGGCAAGATGCCGGCCTGTCATCGTGCGGCGTAAGCTGGCACGGCTCGTCGTTGTAAATCCGCATCATGTTCTCGCAGGCATCTGCTCCCCATGGC
>CACYEE010000202.1 GCA_902773415.1 uncultured Actinomyces sp. | reverse complement strand
TCGGGAGCGGGAACCGTGGCCGAACTTGGCGCAGTGGGCCTGCCCGCCTTCTTCGTGCCTCTCGGGCACGGCAACGGGGAACAGGCTCTCAACGCCGACGATGTCGTCGCGGCCGGCGGGGCCCGGCGTGTCCTTGACTCCGAGTTCAACCATCACATTCTTGTCAACGAGGTCCTTCCTTTGCTCGACGACCGCGACGCGCTGGCGCGCATGGGGCAGATCGCACGCACGAAGAGCCCTGCGAACGGAAGCTCGGCCCTTGCGGACCTTGTCTTTGCCGCTGCGGGCGTGTCCCGCCCGGGAGAGGAGACCCGATGACCACCGAACTGGCTTTGGCCGGCAAGGCTTTCCATTTTGTCGGAATCGGCGGGGCAGGCATGAGCGTGGTCGCCGAGCTGTTCCTCGCAGAAGGAGCGTCGGTATCGGGTTCGGATGCGCGCGAGTCCGCGAACACCGAGCATCTGAGGGAACTCGGCGCATCCGTCGCGATCGGACAGCGGGCCGAGAACGTTCCCGAAGGGGCGACCGTTGTCGTGTCGTCCGCGATTCGCGAGACGAATCCCGAGCTGGCTGGCGCGCGTGCGGCAGGCCTGCGCGTTCTTCACCGTTCCCAGGCGCTTGCCCTTGCCGCCTTGGGAAGGGTTTTTGTCGCGGTAGCCGGAGCTCACGGCAAGACAACGACGTCGGCGATGATCGCGGTCGCCTTGCAGGAGGCAGGCGAGGGGCCTTCGTGGGCGATAGGCGGTTCGGTCACGGGGTACGGCGCGGGAGGCCATGTCGGTGCCGGAAAGGTGCTGGTGGCCGAGGCGGACGAGTCCGACGGTTCTTTCCTCAACTACGACCCGCAGATTGCGCTTGTGACGAACATCGAGAACGATCATCTCGACCATTACGCTTCGCCGCAGGAAATCGAAAACGTGTTCCTCGAGTTTTCCCGGAAGGTGGTTCCCGGCGGGCTTCTCGTCGTGTGCGCCGACGACGCGCGTGCGGCGAAGCTCGGGCGTCAGGCCCTGGCCGAAGGACGCCGGGTCGTCTCCTATGGGCGAGGCGCGCGAATCGAGGGTGCCGAGGCACATGTCGCCATCACGGGGGAGACGATCGAGAACGGCCACCCTGCCGGGCATTTCTCGGCGGAAGGGGTCGAGACGGACGTGTGCCTCGCCAAGGCCGTCGGGGCGCATAATCTTCTCAATGCGGCGGGCGCATGGGCGGTCGGGCTCGAGCTTGGGGTCGCCCCGGAAGCGATGGCGCGCGGCCTGGGCGAATTCGCGGGCACGGGCCGTCGTTTCGAGGAACGGGGGACTGCCGGGGGAGTGCGCGTCGTCGACGACTATGCCCATCATCCGACCGAGGTGGCCGCGACGATTCGCGCGGCCCGCGAGCAGGCCGAAACGGTACGTGTTCTCTTCCAGCCGCATCTCTACTCTCGCACTGCGAATTTCGCCGCCGAGTTCGCCCAGGCGCTTTCGCTTGCCGACGACGTGGTCGTCACTGGCGTATATGGCGCGCGCGAGGATCCCGTGGAAGGAGTCGACGGCAACATCATCGTCGAACGCATGGGCGCCAATGCCTTGTTTGTTGCCGATCGGTTCGAGGCGGCATGCGAGATTGCGGCCCATGCGCGGGCAGGCGACCTGGTTTTGACGATGGGCGCCGGCGACGTGACCGAGCTCGGTCCTGCGATTCTTCGGGAGCTTGGCTGATGGTTCGCAGGCCGACCCCGCCGCGAAGGCCGCGCAGGCTGACGTCTGCGGGCACCGTGGCCGGCAAAGCGGAGGCTTCTGCCGGGCAGGACCATGTGCCGACGGCCGATCTTGCGGGAACCGGACCGATCGAGATTGCCGGCGAGGACCTTGCGGTTTTCGATACGGGAAGCATTCCGCGCCTTCGGGGGGAGGCCCCGGTGGCAGGGCCGGGTTCTGCGGCCGCAGGTTCGCGAACCGGTGGCCGCGTGTTCCCTGCGGTCGGCGCTGCCGAGGGAACCGGGAAACCGGCGACCGGCGAGGTTCCGAGGATCCGGGGAGCGCGAAGAAGGCGGGAGGCTGCGGAGCCGGCGGACCTGTCGGCGCGGCGTGCCGAGCGGCGTGCCGAGCGGCGTCGCTACTTTTCTGTTCGTGCGGCTGCGATTGCGGGAATTGTCGCTTTTGCTGCGGTGTTTGTCTATGCGGTGTTCTTTTCTCCGCTGTTTGCGCTTGACGCTGCGAAGATCGAGGTTCGTGCTCCGGAGGGGACGACGGTCGAGACGGCGGATATTGCCGGTACGCTCGGGGCGCGCGAAGGCGTTTCGCTGTTTCGGCTTGTGCCTGCTTCGCTTGCGAGGGATGTCGAGGAGAAGGTTGCCCGGACCGGCAATGTGAAGGTCGATCGTGTCCTTCCGCATGGACTTCGGGTCAGTTTCGACGACCGTTCGCCGATTGCCTGCCTGGTGCGCGCAGAGCAGTGCGTTGCGATCGACGAGGCCGGGCGAGAGGTTGTCGCGACGGAGGAGGAAATGGCGAATCTGACGCGCATTTCCTATGCGTCGGCTGCGGAGAATTCGGGCCGCTATGCTCTCGACATTCTCGATATCGTGTCGGCTTTGCCCGATGGTCTCGGCGGGGCCGTGGTCGTGTCGGAGGTTGCCAAGGCGGGCCAGATTACTCTCGTTTTCGACGATGGCAGGCTTGTCCGCTGGGGGATGCCGGGACAGACGGACGAGAAGGTCGCCGTTCTCGAGGTGCTTGTCGAAGAGCCGGCGGCGATGTATGACGTGTCTGTGCCGCGTTCGCCGCTGGTGGGGCCTTCGCCGGTGCCGACCGTTTCGCAATCCGAGGGGAGCACGCAGCAGCGGTGACGGCCACCGTGGCGGCCGCAGCGCGTTTTCGCTGGTCGGGAGCATCGAGGGGAATCGTGGCGCGACACGCGGCCGCAGGTTGTTGAACGGTGTCGGTCGAGGCCGTACCTTGTGCGCGAAGCGAGGAGAGAAAAACCTCAAGCTCGACTTGAGGTTTTCGTTCAGGACGCGAAAGAAGAGGAAATGTCAACATTGAACAATGCCGCGAACATCAAAGTTATCGGCGTCGGCGGCGGCGGCGTCAATGCCGTGGACCGCATGATCCAGAACGAGCTGGCGGGAGTGGAGTTCATTGCGGTGAATACTGACGGCCAGTCCCTCGTAAAGTCGGAAGCGGAGACGAAGCTCGACATCGGCCGTGACGTGTCTCGTGGTCTTGGCGCAGGCGCCGACCCGAAAATCGGCCAGCGCGCGGCCGAGGAGAACGTCGAGATGATTCGCGACGCGCTTGACGGCGCGGACATGGTGTTCGTGACCGCCGGGGAAGGCGGGGGCACCGGGACGGGAGCGGCTCCGATCATCGCTTCGATTGCCCGCGAGCTTGGCGCCTTGACCGTCGGCGTCGTGACCCGGCCTTTTTCCTTCGAGGGTCCCCAGCGGGCAAACAACGCCCAGGCCGGCATCGAAGAGCTTTCGAAGGCCGTCGATACCCTGATCGTCATCCCGAACGACCGTCTTGAGGAAATCTCGACGGAGGATCTCAGCGTTCTTGAAGCGTATCACCTTGCCGACGAGGTTCTCTACAATGGCGTGAAGGGCATTTCCGACCTCATCACCATTCCTGGCATCATCAATCTCGACTTCGCCGACGTCAAGGCCATCATGAAGGACGCCGGAACCGCCCTCATGGGCATCGGCTCCGCGACCGGGGAAGATCGCGCGGTCCGGGCGACCGAGAGCGCAATGAGTTCGCCGCTTCTCGAGGCCTCGATCGAGGGTGCGCATGGCGTCCTGCTGTCTTTCCAGGTCGGTTCGTCCTTCTCCCTCTCCGAGCTTTCCGCCGCGTCGAATCTTGTGCGCGAGTCCGTCGATTCCAACGCGAACATCATCATGGGCCAGATCATCGACGACGATATGGGCGACGAGTTTCGCGTCACGATCATTGCCGCCGGTTTCGACGAGAAGGACGACCCGTTGATTCCGGCGAACCGGTCGCTGCATCGGCCCAGGCCGCGCGATGCCGCGACTTCGCCGGAGGTTTCCAATCCGGCGCCCATTCGCGAGGAGGAGATCGAACCGGAAGCCGAGGACTTGCCTCCGGTCGAGGAGTCGCACGTCGTTGCCCATCCTGCCCCCGATTTCCTGACCTCGAAGCGTCAGGGCAAGGAATTCGGGGAGACGACGTGGGGATCGCGCGAGGCCGGCCGTTCCGCTCTTGACATCCCGAACTTCCTTTACGACGTGAACTGATGCTTCTGCGAGATTCCGCCAAGGGTCGTCTCGAAGGGGTGCGTGCCCGGTCGGGGCGTGCCGGAGCGAGAAAAGGGGAGTGTCCCCGACTCCCGTCCGTCCTGTCCCTTTCTCCTCGCCCCGGCGACTGGCGCACCTGACGGGCCGGCTCCGTTTTTCCGAGGGGAGGGGCGCGATGGGCCTTGTCGAGTGGCATGTCGAGCGTGTCGTTGACGGCATTCGGATACGCGCGGGATTCACTTCCCGTGCGGGGGGAGTATCCGTGCCGCCGTACCGGGGGCTCAACCTGGGGCCGCATGTAGGCGACAGGCCCGAGCATGTGCGTCGAAACAGGCGATTGCTCGCTGCGGAGCTGGCAGTGGAACCGGCATGGATGGAACAGGTTCATGGCGTACGCATCGAGAAGGCCGAGGAAGCCCGGACCTACGCGGCAACCGACGGCCTGTGGATCGATTCGACATGCCTGAGGCGGTGCGCCGACGGCGTGGAACGAGCTGCCGCCTGCGTGATGGTGGCCGACTGCGTGCCGCTTCTTCTTGTCGGCAGGCAGGCTCCGGTTGCCGCGGCTGTTCATGCGGGGCGGGCGGGGATGCTCGCGGGCATCGTGCCTGCGGCGCTCGGCATGCTTGACGGCCTGCTGGATGCGGTTGTCGGCCCGGCGATTTGCGGCGGCTGCTACGAGGTTCCCGAGCCGATGCGGGATGAGGCGCGCAGGGTCGTGGCCGAATCGGCGGCGACAACGAGGCGGGGCACCGCCTCGATCGATGTTCCCCGCGCGGTGCGGGTCCAGCTTGAAAATGCCGGCGGGAGGGTGCGCCTGAACGGTCCTGCACCTTGCGTTTTCGAGGACAGGCGTTTCTTTTCTCACCGTCGCGCCGCTGCTGCCGGCAACGCGACTGGTCGTTTCGCCGGAGTTGTCTTGCTTGAACGGGTCTGCTGAGGGAAGAAAGCGACACGCGCGCCAGCCTCGCCGCTCTCGGCGGGTTTTCGCCTACTTTGAAACGAGCAAGACAATCCGGGAGAGGAATGATCATGGGATTGCTGAACCGTTTCGTTGGCCGTGTCGCGGTCAGCGACGAGTATGACGGTTTCGACGAGGAGTACGCCGAGGATGAGATTGTCGACGCGGAGGAAGACGAGGAAATCGGTGCCGAGATTGCCGAGATTCGCCCGGTTGAGGTACGCGAGGAGCGCGTGGAGCTTGCGCGCATCGTGACGCTATGGCCGCGTGTCTTTGACGATGCCCAGGAGTTTGCCGATCATTTCCGTGGCGGTGTTCCCGTCATTCTCAATCTTTCGACGGCCGAGGACGCCGTACGAAACCGGATTGCCGATTTTGCTTACGGCGTATGTTATGGCCTGGACGGCAGCATCGATCAGATTTCGAACGACGTGCTTTTGCTGACGCCGCGCAACGTGACGATCGAAAGCCCGAATCCTCCCCACCGCCGATTCTGAGGACGGGTGAAGAATATGCAGGCCTTTGTCAGTCTTGTCCTGATGGCTCTGGGATTCTACGAGCTTGTGCTGTTTGCAAGGATCGTCCTCGACTTCATGCGGATGGTTTCGCCGGACTGGTCGCCGTCGGGCGTGTTTCTTGTTGTCGCGAACGCCGTGTTCGGCCTGACCGATCCGCCGTTGAGATTCCTGCGAAGGTTCGTTCCGCCAATCGGCTTGGGAGCTTTCGTGCTCGACACTGCGTTTCTCGTGCTGATCTTCGGAATCGGAGTGCTCGAAAGGCTTGTTCG
>CACYEE010000201.1 GCA_902773415.1 uncultured Actinomyces sp. | reverse complement strand
GGGCCCGGGCATACGGGACGCATCCATAGCGGCGCCAACGCGCGACAAGGATGGCGGGACGCCCGCCGAAAGGAAAGCCGGGACGGGACACGGCAGCAAGTGTCGCCTGCCGTTGCTTCGATGCCGCACGAACGGCAGGACCCGTCCGATGCCTGTTCCATGTCGCGACACGCCAAGGTCGCGGCCGGCAGGCATCCACCACCCACGGGCAGGCCTTCACGCACGCCCCGACCTTCACCCCCAAGCCCGCCCAGACCACGAAACACGCCAAGACCGGCACGAACACACGAGAACGGGACACAACCAGACACGACCAGACTCCTGCCAATCAAAGACGCCGAACACCTCCAACCACAAAGAACCCCGACCCCACCACACCACGCCACACCACCAAACCCGAAGAGCCGTGAAAATAGACCCGTCCCGGATTCGTTCAGGGTGGGGGTATTTGCCCCTTAGAGGCTCGTGTGCCGGAGAATCCTCCCGATTGGGGCCCGTCCCCAATCGGGAGGTGAGCCCCAATCGAGAGGGTGGCCAGGGCGAAGCTCCGGGGGTTCAGAGGATTCGGGCGAGCCAGCTGGCCGCGAATCCGATCGCGAGACCGACGCCAGCACCCAGGGCCAGTTTCTTCGCGATCGCCGCCCACCGGCCTTCGCCGCTGCGGTTGCGTTCGATGTCGTCGAGAGCGACGCCGTTCATGAAAGCCTGGATTTCGCGGTAGGTGCGCACGTCGTACCGCCCCTTGTCCCGCTCGACGAGAACGGCGAAATACAGCGCAAGCCCGTACATGAATGCGCCCGCGCCGAGCGCAAGCCAGTTGTCCTGCACGAAGGCAGGCACCATGACGGCCAGCGAAACTGCCGCGAGGATCCCGAATAGCCATGCGTTGCGCGTGAATGCGCGCCTGTCGTTTTCGGCAATGACGGTCTTCATGCTTTCGAGGTCTCCTGCGACGAGCGAATCAATCGAGGTTCCGTAGAGCCCGGCCAGAAGCGCAAGGCTCCGAATATCGGGATAGAACCTGTTGTTCTCCCAGTTCGAGATCGTCTGTCGGCTCACGCGAACCCTGCCTGCGACCTCTGCCTGGCTCATGCCCGCCTGGGTGCGCAGACTTCGTAACGTTCCGCCAATCTTCATGCTGTTTCCTTTGCGGGTGTTCGGGTTTCCGGCATGGCGGGGCGGCGACGAGCGAAGCGGCCGGGCGCGCCCCTTTCGTTTCCAGCATGGCATCCGAAGGCGTCCGGCATGGGGCGAACACGTGTCAAAATGCCTTGCGTAGGCTGCAACCAGCGCAAATGCCGCGAGAATTTGCCGCTATTGCGCGTTAAGGGCTGCGGGCCGTCGCGCCTGGAATGTGACGAAAAGCGGCGACGATGGCCGGAAGGCGTTGCCTGCCTGTTTGTTGCGACGCGCGACGCGCCCCGAACGGCAGGCCGGGCAGCGGCCCGCGTCCGGCGAGCAGGGCGACGCGGGACAAGGTCACGAAGGCACGGAAAGACAAGCCGACCGGCACACGACCTTCGAGTACCCACAGCAAACAGTCCACGAGCCGACACGAGCCCACCCCGCCATGAACGGCTCCGCCACCGCTTCCCTGCCCTGTACCCAACCGCCCGACACCACGAAACTGGGAGAGCCATGATACACGCCGCACCTTCCGAATCCCGCGCCGTGCGCCGTCTATGGAGACGAGGAAGATGCGACGGCGGGCGCGGCGTCCGGCATTCGCACGCGGCTTGCGGAATACGCGAAGCCGGACACGCAGGAGCCGCCATCACGTTTGCACAGCCGGTCTCCGCGGTTTTGCCGTCGTCCCCGCAGGCGCGTCCTCCACAACTCGCGCGGCGCAACCGCAACCTGCACGGCATCGGCCGCCCCTTCCCGCAAGCGTGTTCTCCAGCCCTCGCAGTGCCGCCGCGACGAAGGCCATCACGCTGGCCGCATCTCGCTTCCACGGCAATCGTCGCCTCGCGTCGCCCCGCCTCGTGCCTTCGGAAACACCATGCATGTTCCGGCGCGAGGCACGGGCCTGCCGTAGCCCCGGCATGCGCCTCGGCGAAAAGAGGGCCGCAGGCGCAGTCCTCGACGCATGGCGCACGGCCCGCTACGCAATTGCGCAATCGCCGCGCGCATGGCAGCGCACAACGGACGCTTTTCCGAAAGACGTTCCGAATTGCGCTACCGGCCCCACACGCAAGCCAACGGGGCGCCATCACGAAAAACGCCCGATTCCATCCTGGGGCAATGTGGCATCCTTGGAAACATGCCGAACACAGCGAACGCACCGCAGCTCAATCTTGCCCTTGACGCCCTCGAGGACGCCCACGGCCCGAACCCGCCGGACGAAGCGATCTACGAGGCTTTCATGGCGTGGGCCGAATCGACGGGCCGCCCGCTCTACCCGCATCAGGAGGAGGCGCTGCTCGAGGCGATCGACGGCAACCACCTCATCGTCGCCACGCCGACGGGCTCGGGCAAGTCGATGGTGGCGCTGGCCGCGACCTTTGCGGCGCTGGCGCGCGGAAAGACGGCCTACTATACGGCCCCGCTCAAAGCGCTCGTGTCGGAGAAGTTCTTCGAGCTTGTGGGGGTTCTGGGCGCGGAGAACGTGGGAATGCAGACGGGCGATTCCTCGATCAACGCGGGCGCGCCCATGGTGGCCGCGACCGCGGAAATCGTTGCGAACATTGCGCTTCGCGAGGGTGGCGAGGCCGGCATCGACCTTCTTGTGGCCGACGAGTTCCATTTCTACGGCGACCGCCAGCGCGGCTGGGCCTGGCAGGTACCGCTGCTCGAGCTGCCCGATACCCAGCATGTTCTCCTTTCCGCCACGCTGGGCGACACGAGCACGCTGCGCACGGACCTCGCCGAACGCACGGGCCGCGGCCTCGCCCAGATCGAGAATGCCGAGCGCCCCGTGCCACTGTCCTTCTTCTATTCGAAGGAGCCGGTCGGGGAACTGCTGCTCGAGCTCGTACGCACCCATCGTTCGCCCGCCTACGTCGTCCATTTCTCCCAGCGCGAGGCGGTAGCCCAGGCCCAGGCGCTCCTGCCCATCGCCCTCGCCTCGAAGGAGGACAAGGAATCGATTGCGAAGGCCATCGGCGATTTCAGGTTTTCGGCCGGTTTCGGCAAGACCCTCTCGAAGATTCTGCGTAACGGAATCGGCGTGCATCATGCAGGCCTGCTCCCCCGCTATCGCCGCCTCGTCGAGCGCCTGGCCCAGGCGGGCCTGCTCAAGGTCATTTGCGGCACGGATACGCTCGGCGTGGGCATCAACGTGCCGATTCGCACGGTGGTGTTCACGGCGCTGTCGAAGTTCGACGGCGCGAAGGTGCGCCGCCTGGCCTCCCGCGAATTCCATCAGATTGCGGGGCGTGCGGGCCGTGCCGGATTCGACACGATGGGCGACGTCATCGTCCAGGCTCCCGAACACGAAATCGAGAACGAGCGCCTGCTCAAGAAGGCCGGGAACGACCCGAAGAAGCTCAAGAGAATCGTGCGGAAGAAGCCGCCGGAGGGCGCGGTGCTGTGGAGCGAAAAGACGCTTGAGCATCTGAAGACGGCCCCGCCGGAGAAGCTCGAATCGCAGATGCGCATGAGCCATTCGCTTGTCATCAACCTGCTTCAGCGCGGCGAGGGAACGGCCCCGATCGAGGCGCTGATCGAGGCCTGCCGCAACGAGAACAAGGAGCAGCTGCGCGAACGTGCGGCGGAGATTGTCGATTCGCTGGTTCGCGCCGAGGTTCTTGTTCGGGGCGACGCTGGCTGGTTTGCCGCGCGTGCCGAGGAGCTTCCGGAAGAAAGCGCCTGGGAGCGCGAGCAGGCATGGCGGGCCGAACGCGAGGAGGCTTGGCGGGCCGAGATCGAGCCGCGCGAGGGGCGCGCGGCTGGCGCGAACGAGCCAGACGTGCGTTTTGCCCGCGACGTCCCCTTCGACTTCGCACTCAACCAGCCGCTGGCACCCTTCGCGCTCGCCGCCCTCGACCTGCTTGACATCGAGGACCCGGACTACGCCCTCGATGCGCTCTCGGTCATCGAATCGGTGCAGGAGGATCCGCGCCCGCTGCTGATCGCGCAGGAGAAGAAGGCGCGGGGGGAGGCGATCGGACGCATGAAGGCCGCCGGCATCGGCTACGAGGAGCGAATGGCCGAAGCCGACCAGATCACCTGGCCGAAGCCGCTGGCCGAGGAGCTGCTCGTGCCGGCACTGGCCACCTATGCGCAGACGAATCCGTGGGTGGACGACTACGAGCTCTCCCCCAAGTCCGTCGTGCGCGAGATGGTCGAGACGGCGTCGACCTTCACGGAGACGATCTCGAAGTACGATGCCGCCCGCTCCGAAGGCATCGTGCTGCGCTACCTGACCGACACGTACAAGGCGCTGCGCCAGACGGTGCCGGACTCGGCGCGCACGGACGAGCTCGACGAGATCACCGCCTGGCTTGGCCGGCTT
>CACYEE010000200.1 GCA_902773415.1 uncultured Actinomyces sp. | reverse complement strand
GCATCGCGCAAGGCGGCCCCGACCCGTTGGCCCCAACACGTATCCGCATCCGCACCGTTCATGCCGCGCGCAGCCTGCATGCCGAGACTCGGGGCAATCCCGCCCAGTCTCGCCGTGCGTGGCGCACGCGACCTGGCCATCATGATTCCGGGTGCCGCACGTCCTTGCCAGGCCGAGGGGCGGATCGAGCCTGTCCTGGCCCGGCCCCGCAAGCCGAACGCGACCCCGACCAGCCGCGAGTTCCGCGTATCGCTGGTGCCAGACCCCTTTTTGGTACGTGCCCTCGGGGTTGTTGTTGCTGGTGCCGGGCCCGTGTGGCGGCTCCTGCGCTGTCAGGCTCGCAGTCTCGACGTGTTTCACGTGGCCCGGCCCTGCCGCAAGAAGCCTGCGATCGGCCGATCCCTCCAATGACAATGATGTTGAAGGCGGCATCAACGCCCCGCCCAAAGACCCTGCGACGCCCGCACCGCGGCCCGTCCACCCCACACCAAAGAATCCTCGCCGACCGGCACCTCGCCAACCAAACCGAAACCCCGCCACCCCCCCAACTCCCCACGAACCACGACACGCCCACACAACAACCAATCCTGGCGTTTGACTCCCGCACAACCATATCGACGCGGGCATCGGGTGCGCTGATCAGCGCGGCCAGATGAGGTTCTCGGGTTCCTCGCCGGCAAGCAGGTGCACGGCCTGGCGGCGCCACAGTGCGCGTTCGCGCGGCGCTTCGGCCTCGGTCCATCCGCTGTTGTGCGCGGTGATGATGGTGTCGGGCATCGAGAAGAGGGGATGGCCGTCAGGCAGGGGTTCGGGGTCGGTGACGTCGAGGCAGAAGCGGAGCCGGCCCGCTTCGGCAAGGATCGCGTCGGTTGCGGCCACTTTCCCGCGGGCGAAGTTGACGAGGAGCGCGCCGTCGTTCATGAGCGCGAGGAATCGTGCGTCAATGAGGCCTTCCGTGGCTTCGGTCAGGGGAACGACGACGGTAACGATGTCGGCCTGCGGGAGAAGGGTTTCGAGTTCGTCGATTCCGTGGACGTCGTCGCGCCTATGCGTGCCGACTTTCGTCACTTTCGCGCCGCAGGCCTCGAGGCGTTTGACCAGCGCCATGCCGACCCCGCCCACGCCAATCGCAAGAACCGTCCTGTCGAGAAGGCCCGGGGTGCAAAAGCTCTCCCAGGTGGCGCGACGCTGATTTTCGAGCACCCGGGGGATCCCGCGCTGGGCGGCGAGAATCGAGGCAAGCGCATTCTCGGCCGTCGTTTCCTCGTATACCGATGCGGAGTTCGCGACCATCGTCGTGTCCGAGGCTGGCGGCACGAAGCCGTCATACCCGATTGACGTGTGCTGGATGAGGCGAGGCACGCAGCCACGGACGTTCGCGACAGCGCTGGCCGCGACGCGACGGGGGAGAACGACCATGCCGATGTCCTCGCGTGGCGCTTCGCCTTCAAGATTCCAGACGACGGCCTCGACCTCGAGGCCGTCAAAGACATCAAGGTCGCGGGATTCGGGTACGGAGACGACAAGAGGTGTCATGGTTTCAGCCTAACGCAGGGCGCGGCGGCAGATTGCCCGATTCCAGACACCTGGGATTCGGTGACCGGTGCAGACGATACTAATGAGGAATAGCTCTCATCTGTTCGATTAGGAATAGCCGGGTGTCATGGTGTAACCTCGAATGGTCTGAGCGAGAGCGAAGCGACGGGCTATGGCGCAGTTTGGTAGCGCACTTGACTGGGGGTCAAGGGGTCGTGGGTTCAAATCCCGCTAGCCCGACGGTGTCAGGAACGGGACGCTACTTCGGTAGCGTCCCGTTCTCGTTGTGCTTCCAAGATTTTGGGACCTGTCGGCAGGCCCATCGGTCGGTACCGTTGAACGAAACCGGCGTCGCCCCTGCAACGGTCAATGTCGCAGCCTTGTCGACGACAGGAGCCTGCACCGTGTCAAGCGTCCGTCGGACGCCGCGCCCCCTCCTCCCAAGACGCGACCGCGGCGTTCGCCAGCCGGTGACTTCGCGGCGATTCGGTTGGTCGGGGAGAGAGGGAAGCTATAGACTTGTTATTTGAGAGGAAGACGAACGTAGGAGGACCCATGCCCGCAGACATCCCCGTACACGGCGAAGGCCAGTACGATCCGAATGCCACGTCGCGCTTCGTCGCCCTCGGAGCCACCGGCGAATTGCCGAAAGTCGTCATGCGCAGCCTGCTGCCCGAAGAGGCTGCGGCCATCGATTCGCTTCCGGCCGGCTCCGCCCTTCTTATCGCGCAGTCGGGGCCGAACTCGGGTGCCCGTTTCCTTCTCAACGTCGACGAAGTCAATGCCGGCAGGCATGTGAGGTCCGATATTTTCCTCGATGACGTCACCGTTTCGCGCCGTCACGCAACCTTCGTTCGCGACGCGGGCGGCTACCGGATTCGCGACAACGGTTCGCTTAACGGCACGTACGTGAATCGCGAACGCATTGACGATGTTCTGCTTTCCACGGGCGACGAGG
>CACYEE010000199.1 GCA_902773415.1 uncultured Actinomyces sp. | reverse complement strand
GGAAAAGAGGAAAGAAGCCGCGAGGCCAGGCAACAGGCAGGCAGCGGCACGCAGCCCTGCCGCGCCAAGAGACGCAGACGCAAGGCGCAAGCACAGGGCACAAGGCGCAAGCCGCAGAGGCCGTGCGGTCCTGAGGCCAAAACCGGCGTAAAACGCAGCGTCAGACCAGTCCGTACGCTTCGGCCACCCGCTCGAGAATATGCTCGTAGGTTTCCCCGGTTGCTCGGCTCATCCCGATCTCGCAGGCCCGGTTGCAAGAGGCGTGCGCAGCGGCACCCACCTGCGCAACCTCGACCGCCTCGGCGCGGGTCGCCGAAGCCGTGAGTTCGGGATGAAGCATCCCTCGGTCGCCGGCGAAAGCGCAGCAGCCCCAGTCCAGCGGCACATGGACCTCCACCGCGATCGCCTCGGCGAGGGCCCGCAGATCCGCGTTGATTCCAAGCTGGGTGGACGAGCACGTCGGATGCAGCGCCAGCGACGGAATCTTCCCCAAATCCTCCAGTTCCGGTAGCCTCGGCAACACCTCGCGCGCCACGAACGCCACGGCGTCGACCACCTCGCGAGCTCGCGGATCTCCCACCTCCCGCGCCGCCTCCATCACGTCCTCGACGCCGTGGGTGCACGAAGCCGCGTCGACCACCACCGGAGCCTGCGGCGAAGCCCCCGTTTCCGCGAACCGCGCAAGAAGAAGCTCGCCCATGTGCGCGCGTCCCTCCTTGAAGCCCTTGGAACTCCACGGGGTCGTGCAGCACAGCGCGTCGACCTTCGGCGGCATCGCTACGCGCACGCCAGCCGCGCGGCACAGCGCAAGGAAAGCGCCGGGCGTGCCCGCGCCGGCCGCGGCGAACATCGAAGCCTGGCAGGCGGGGAAGAAGATCGCGTCGGCCTCGGCTGCCTCGTCGGACCCGGCCCGAATCGCCCCCTGAAGCCTCGAACGCACGATTCCGCCGCCGGGCAGGTCCTCCGTATGCAGCGGAATCCGGTCCGTGCCCAGCAGTGCGCGCGCGGCGGCATTCGGCGCGTGAACCAGCGGTTCGGGAATCCTTTGCGTCGCGTCGAGCGCCGCCGAAGCGCCGCGCAGCGCCACGTCCCAGCGTTTCGCTGCCGCCTTCCAGACACCGCGCGCCACCGGGTCGGCACCCTGCGAACGCAGCTCCTTGACGAGCATCCCCGTGTTGATATGCACCGGGCAGTTCGTTTCGCACATGCCGCATGCCGCGCACGTGTCGACAACGTCGTACCTCCACAGGTTCTCGAAAGCCGCGAGCGTTTCGGCGTCGCCCGTCGCCTCGGCATGGGCGCGCGCCCGGTTCGCGGCGATGCGCTGTCGCGGGGTGAGGGTCAGCCCGCGTGAGGGGCACACCGGTTCGCAGTATCCGCAGGAGACGCACCGGTCGACAAGCGGGTCGACGGCGACAGCCGGCTTGATGTTCTCGATGTGCGCGTCGTCGCTTTCGGGCAGGAGCACGCCGGGATTGAGGATGCCGGCCGGGTCGAAAGCCGCCTTGACTTCGCGCATCAGTTCCATCAGGAAGGGACTGTACTGGCGACTCATGAAGGGTGCCATTGCGCGGCCCGTGCCGTGTTCGGCCTTGAGGTTTCCGCCGTGGCGCAGCACGAGGTCGACCATGTCCCGCGTGAAGGCGTCGAGGCGTTCGATGGCTTTCGGTTTCGAGAAATCGTCGGTGATCATGAAGTGGAAGTTTCCGTCTTTCGCGTGCCCGAAAATCACGCCGTCTTCGTAGCCGTGGGTGTCGATGAGGCCGGCGAGTTCGCGGCAGGCGGGCGCGAGTTCGGCGACGGGAACGACGATGTCCTCGAGCAGCGCGGTCGTGCCGGCAGGCCTGTCGGCGGCGACGGATGTGTACAGGCCGTTGCGGACCGTCCACAGCGCGGCGCGTTCGGCCGGTTCGCTGGTGAGCTGGAAGGGGACGGACAGGGCGAGCGATTCGAGCACCGGCCGGGCGGCCGCCATCGCGGAGGCGAGGCGGGCGGCATCTGCGGCGCGGTATTCGACGAGGAGGGCGGCGTTGTCGCGAATGTTGAGGCTCGTGATCGAATCGGGAGCGTCGCCGGTGTTTTGGGCGACGCGAAGCGACGTCGAATCCATGAGTTCGACGGTGGCGGCTCCCGAGGCGACGAGGGAGGGCAGGGCGGTGGCCGCGGCATCGACGTCGTCGAACACGAGCAGCGTCGTCGCGACCTTGCCGAGTACGGGAATCGTACGGTATGTGGCGCGGGCTACATATCCGAGAGTTCCTTCCGAGCCGACCATCAGGTGCATGAGGATGTCGATTGGGTTCTCGAAATCGAGGAAGGCGTTGACGGCGTAGCCCATCGTGTTCTTCATCGAGAAGCGCTCGCGGACTTCGGCGACGGCTTCCGGATCGGAACGGAGGCGATCGCGCAGCTCGACGAGTTTCGCGTAGAGGGCCGGTTCGGCTTCGGCGAGCCGGGAATCGGCGTCCGGAGCGGAGGTGTCGATGCGGGTTCCGGAGGCGAGTACGATCTCGAGGGATTCGAGCGTGCGATAGGAGTTGTGCTCGGTTCCTGCCGCCATGCCCGAAGAATTGTTCGCTACCACGCCGCCGATGGTGCAGGCGACCGAACTGGCCGGATCGGGGCCGAGTGTGCGGCCGTAGCGGCCGAGCCGCGTGTTGACGGCGCGAATCGTGGCGCCTGGGCCGACCGTGACGCGCTCGCCGCCGTCAAGCACGGTGATTTCCGTCGAGGCGTGGCGCGTGTCGATATGGAGTCCTGCTCCCGAGGCCTGGCCGCAGAGCGAGGTGCCGCCGGAGCGGAAGGTGACGGGAATCCGGTGGCTGGAGGCGATGCGGAGCGCAGCGGCGACATCGTCGGTTCCCTCGGGAATCGCGATTGCCTGCGGAAGGAGGAGATAGTGGGAGGCGTCATGGGCCCGGACGTGCCGCTCGAGGAGATCCGACTTGACGGATCCGGGGCCGAGCGCGTCTCGGAGTTCCTGGAGGAAAGGGGCGGGTTTTTCCGCTGGTCGTCCGTGTGTGGCAACTGGCCGGATGCGGAGCTTTTCCGGGGCGTGCGGCAGGCGTTTGCGCAGGCGTTCGACGATGGCGTTTCGGGTGTCGGCGGGGTTGTTCACGGTGTTCTCCTCCAGGTCGAGACATGCCGGCGAGCTGCCTGGCAGTTTGCAGGACCGAACGCCGATGTGCGGTCTTGCAGGATAGCGCCCGGGACGAATGCTCGATAGCCTGGCGATTTCCGTTCTTCGGCAAGTATCACAATGATAGTTCAGGTCGCGCTCGTCGGGGGCCTTCCAGTCGGCGATAGTCATGTCGGGGCGCAAGCCGGGGCCGGGGCGCAAGCCGTGCGGGATTCTTGTGCCGGCACCGGCATGGCCCGGTCTTCCTTCTTTTCTTTCCTCCTCTTTGGCGCAACTCGGAGCGGGATGTGCCATGTTGAGGGGCCGGGTGCACGGTGTGGCGGTCTGTTCCGACTTGTGCGGCGGCGGACTTCGATGCGAGGGCGGCAAGCCGGGCGCGGAGCGTTCCGCGGTTCCGCCGTGACCGTGGATGCCGGAGGGAAACGCCGGTGCCGCCGGTTCCACCTCCAAAGTTCGCAGGCCAACCCCGATTATTCGACTAAACTTGCATATCAGGAGAGGACTTTGTCGGGAGGAATCGATGGCGGTGTTTGCCTACGAAAACGGAAAGCTTGTTCTTGCCGAGCCGATTGACCTGTCGAAGTCGCGTCTTGGCGAAGGAGCGCTCGCTGCCCTGCGCGAACGCGCCATCGACCTCGTCGAAGCCCCCCTGTTCCCGGTCGGATGGGTAGGCGAGCCCGTTCCCGACGGCACCCGCGAACTGCTCATCGCCCTCGATCCGTCAGGGCAGATTGTTACCGTTGATGTCCTTGCCCGTCTCTCCGCCGACGAACTCCTCGCATCCCTCGCCGCCGCCGGGCGCCATGCGGACAACTCGAGCGACCGGCTCTCCGATCTCTACGCCCCCGGAGCCGAAGCCTTCGCCGCAGACTGGCGGGCCTTTGTCGATGCGTGCCCGCCAAGCGCCGGCCCCGGCCCCCGCCTTTTCCTCATCGTTTTCGGCATCGACGAGGAAGTGCGTCCAGCCGTCGATGCGCTTTGCGGAGCTGGAGTCGACGTTCGTGTCGCATCCGTCATCGCTTCGGGAACAAAGGTCTTCATCTCCCTCGAACAGGTGCGTCCGCGCATCACGGCACTCTCGAATCTCCTGGGCGTTGCCCGCCGTCGTGTCTCTGTCGAGGCCGGAAAACGCCGCGTGACCTGGGAAGCGAGCGTTGTCGGTGCGGACGACGCAGACGCCTCGGTCCGCATTGCCGACCCCGACGGATCCGGCGGCACGCACAACGATTCCGAAATGAATCCTGGGCATGGCCCTCAGGAAGCGGCTGCTCCAAAGGCGTCCGGCGAGCAGACGCAGGCCCCCGACAGCCATCACGTCGAAATTAGAGCTCAGGATTCCGGCCCCGGGCGTTCCGACCGGGGGGATGCGCGACCCGGAACGGAAGGAATCCACAGAGCCCGATTCGGAGCGCAGCCTGCCACGCCCGCCCCTGACGGTGCCGAGGCCCTTGCTGGCTTTCGCTTGCCCGCAGAAGACGAAGAGGCGTCCCGGCGGAACCGTTCCCGCCTCCGGGACATTCTCGCTGGCCACAGCTCCGAGGCGCGCAGCAAATTGTCCGAAGCAAGCGGTGCCGAAGAAGCGCTCTCGACTTTCGGCAACGCCTCGCGTCCGCCCGTCGCCTTCAGGGCCGAGGATTCCGGACTTCCGACCGCCTCCGCGCCCGATTCCGCGGCAAGCGCAGATACGGCCGGCGCGACCGCAGCGCCTGCGGTTCCCTCGCATGCCAGCAGAAGCCATCAGCGCCAGGATGCCTTTGCGCATCGTTCCGAAGGCCGGAACGGCACGGAACCAGAGACGGCACGCGCCGTGCGAAAGCCGTTGCGTCGCCGCCCAGTCGAGCCTGCCGAAGCCGTCCTCGAACAGTCCACGCCCGCTCCTGCGGCGGATATTCGCGAGGCTGCGGCGACCTACGCCCAATCCCTCGCTTCCCGCCGTCGCGCCGAACAGGTACTCTGGGACGAAGCCGCGCCCAGTCGCGAGGAAGGCACGGAGCGGCTCATCTCCGAATCCTCCGCGGCCTCGACATCTGCGGATGCCGTTGCCGACGCCGCCGAACGCGACTACCTCTCGCCTGCGGGCCGGCTTGTGAGCATTGCCGGACGCCACGACACGCCCATCAACCTCCACTGGGTTTCTCGGCGTCGCGACATCGACCTCCATGCCCAAATCACGTCATGGGGAGCCATCGTCTGCTCGAACGGTGCCGCGTACTCCGACCCGACGCAGGCCGCGCGCGAGCAATCCGGACTCGACGGCGTCGACGGGTGGAAAGTCTGGAGAGCCGACGATGGGCGCACCCTCGGCGAGCTCTGACCTCCGAGAACCTCCCCGGACACGCTCCGTGAGTTGACGGGGCCATCTCATAAGGGCGCCTCCGTCGTCGGGTGAGAAAAAGGGGACAGTCCCGAATTCTCACCCAGTCCGTCCCCTTTCCTCACCCGATTCTCCGACCTGGGCAGACAGCTGGGGCGGAAATCGGAACGACGTGCCGATTCCCGCCCCAGCCAGCTTCACGAATCCTTCTGAGACAGTTGGCATCGTGGCACCGATGCGGGCAAGGACACCTCAGCCGCGCGCGCCAAGCGTCCTCTCGACGAAGCCGAACATTTCGGCAAAGGCCTGCTCGCGCACCTCTCGGCGGGAGAAAAAGACATCGTGAATGGCGTTCTCGAGCTTGACGAGTTCGACTCGTCGGCCAAGCTGGCCCGTGCGCTGCCAAACCTTGGGCAGGTCGAGAATGCAGTCGGTTCGCGTGATTTCCTCGCACCAGCTGCCTGCCTCCGAATGCCGCGCCGAGGTCATCACGAGAATCGGGCAGTCGATGCCGAGGCCCCCGGCTACCCGCGCGTGGCCGGCGACAATTGCCGACATCCACGAAATACGGCTTTCCCAAGACGGAAACATCCGGAAGCGCGGGTCGGGATGCCACCCCGTCGTCCAGAACTGGTCGTCGGTGCCCTCGGGCGCATACGGATTCGGGGCGCGCTCGCCTTCAAAATCGGGCGAGGCGGGCGCGATCTCCTCGCCGGGCAGGCGCAGGTGGGACACTCCCGCCTTCTCCTCGGCCTTCGTGCGGGCACCGAGCAGCGGCTCGCCCTCGCGCCAGGCGGTCAGCACCTTCTGGTAGTTGCCGGTATCGGTGCGGAACACGCGGAACATCGGGGAAATCCTGGCGGCGGCTTTGGCGACGGAACCGGTGAGCACGCGCATATGCGCCGAGCCTTGCAGCTCGAGCCAGGGCGAATTGAGGACGAGGCCGGCAAGGACGCCCGGATGCCGGTTCGCCCACAGGGAGGCGATGAGTCCGCCGGTGGAGTGGGCGCAGAGGAAGAGGGGCAGGGAGCCGAGGCCGTCATCGGCGATTCGGGCGATGCAGGCTTCGAGCTCGGCGTCGTAGCAGTCGAGGGAAGAGGCGTAGCCGAAAGGCTGGCCGGCGCGCAGGGAGCGACCGTAGCGGCGCAGGTCCATCGCGTAGAAGGCACCGCCGGCCGCGGAGACGGCGCGGGCGGTGTGAGCCTGGTAGAAGTAGTCGTTCCAGCCGTGCATCTGAATGACGGCGAAGCGCGGGGCGGGCGCGGGAGCCTGCATGTGAGGGTCCGTGGAGGGCACGTGGCGCACGATCGTCATGACCGATTCTCCGGCGGAGTCGGCCGGCAGGGGAAGGGTGGTCTGCTCAAAGCCGGGGCCGAGGATGTCCTCAAGCCAGGTGCCGTAGTCGGCTTCGTCGACATGGTGGAAGCGTCGCGGATCGTTGGGGTCGACGTCAGGCGCGTCCGTGCCCTGCGATGCGCGCGCGTGTCCCTGCTGCGTGCTCATGGCTCCATTCTTGCATTTCGATGCGAAAAAGGCTGAGGCTTTTGGCATGTGCGATGCGTCAGCCCGGAGAAGAAGCGGCCAGAGCGCCGAAAGCGGGCGGCGCTCAGAGGGAGTCGATGAAGGTTCGCAGGATGCGCTCGACCTGATCGTTTTCGATGAGGAACCCGTCATGGCCGTGGTCGGAATGGACTGTCTGCACTCCGTTCGCTCCGGGAAGCGCTTGCGCGAGGGCACGCATGTCGCGAGGGTAGAAGAGACGGTCGGAATCGACCTCGACCACAAGTGTTGGCATTGTCAAGGCGGCGAGAACCGCCTCGGTACCGCCTCGGCCCCGCCCGATGTCGTGGGTCGCGAAAGCCTGCGTAATGACAAGATAGGAGTTCGCATCGAATCTGGCCGCGAGCTTGTATGCGTGATAGTCCATGTAGCTTTCCACGGCGAACCGGCCGCCGTGTGTCGGATCTTCGTCTCCTTGGGGCATCCGCCCGAAGCGGGTGGTCAGTTCGTTGGCGCAGCGGTAGGTGAGATGGGCGATTTCTCGGGCGAGGCCGAGCCCCTGATGCGGGCCTTGGCCGTCAGGAGCGTCGTAGTAGTTCCCTCCGCGCCACTTCGGGTCGAGCCGGATTGCCTCGTTCTGGAAGTGCGCATAGGAAATCTGCTCGGCGGTGGTTGCCGGCCCGGAAACCAGTACGGCCATTGCCCGGACGCGATCGGGATACGAGGCGGCCCATTCCATCACGCGATTTCCGCCGAAGGAAGCTCCCGCCACGAGTGCCCATGAGGAAATGCCAAGCTGGTCGGCGAGCTTGGCTTCTGCGGCGCACATGTCGCGAATCGTGATTTCGGGGAATCGCGGACCCCAGGGGCGGCCGTCGGGTGCGGTCGATGAGGGACCGGTCGTTCCCTGGCATCCTCCGAGCGCGTTCGGGCATACGACAAAGAACCGGGAGGTGTCGATGGCCTTGCCCGGGCCAACGATGTCTTTCCACCATCCGTCGGTTCCGTCCGCGCTGGTGGCGTGCGAATCGCCGGTCAGCGCGTGGCATAAGAGAATCGCATTGGAAGTATCCGAATCGAGCTCGCCCCAGGTTTCGTAGGCCATGCGGACGTTCGGGAGCCGGCCTCCGAGTTCGAGTTCGAGGGGGCCGAGGTCAGCGAAGACGCGGTCTTCGGGATCGTCTCCTTCGAGCCAGGCGCCGGTTGCGGGGAGGTTGCCGCCGTGCCGCTTGGGGCGGTAGCCCGTGTCGAAGTCTGCGATAGGGGCGGCGTCCGTGACCGGCTCGAGCGGGGCGTGGCCGACAAGGAACTTCGGGCCCTTGGCGTCGATTCGCGGGTACATGATGCGGCGCGACTTGCGTTGTCCTTCCTTGGCAACGAAGAGGCGGTTTTCGTCTGCGCTCGGGCTCGTCGGCATTGTCTTGCTCCTGTCGGCGAAAATGCTGCGGTGTCATGCTATCGCGCGCCACGTGACGCGCCGGTGCCAATTGCTGTGACTTCCATGCGGTTTTCGGGATGGCCGGCGCATGCCGTGGCAGGCTCGGGCACGGCCCGGAGCGGGATGCGCGAGACGGCAGACTGAGCTTCGGACTTGTGCGTTCTGCTCCGACTTGTGCGAACGAACGGCGGCGGGAATGCTGGCGTGGAGGTTCGTGTCCCGCCGCCTGCCCGGCTATGCATGCCGGGCAGGCACGCTGCGGCGAGACGCGAGGGGCCAAGTGCCAGGAACGGGAGCTGTGCAGTGTCGGGGCTGTTCTCTTCGCATCTCTTCGCACCCGGCAAAACGGCGGCGCGTATGTCGGCCTGCTGCCTCGATTCGGACGTGTGCGCTGGCAGCGTGGAAATCGCGTGGAATTGCTAGCCCCAGCACTTGCGCGGTCTGATCGAGAGCCGTGCGGATTTCGGAAAGAACGTTGCGAGCCGTGCCGCCAGCTCGGTTTCGTTCGCAAGCATGCGCCAGGTGATGTGAAGGACTTTCCAGCCGGCATGCGCGATGGCTGCCGACCGTTCGAGCATGTATTGCATCTGCCTCGGATTCGCGGCGACTTTTCCGAAACCGTCGAATTCGACGATTCTATGGCGGCTGGCCCAGCAGAAGTCGGCGTAGTAGGTTGCGTCGTCAAGGTCGAGCCGGTATTGGGGAGCGGGCTGGGGGAAGCCCCATTTGCGGAAGAAA
Source organism: uncultured Actinomyces sp. (assembly GCA_902773415.1). GTDB lineage: Bacteria > Actinomycetota > Actinomycetes > Actinomycetales > Actinomycetaceae > RUG11864. The sequence goes on along the minus strand of CACYEE010000199.1, from coordinate 9,634 downwards.
AGAAGCGCGAGCGCTTCGGCGGGGGAGTCGCATTGGCTGAAGGCTGCGCCGATGAGCCGCGCTGCGCGGCGGCAGGCCCTCGCGGAGCGTCCTTCCCTGACGAGCATGAGGGCTTCGGCCTTTGCTTCCCGTTCTCGGGCGAGATGCCAGTCGGGGTTGTTGCGCCACGTGTGTCCGTTGCTGACGCAAAGCCGAAGCAGGCCGCAGATTGCGACTATGGCATCTTTGGCAGGAGCCGTGGAGGCAATGTCCGCGATGGCCTGAATCGGGGTGGCGACACGGACTCCGTTGATCTCGACGCAGTCGAGCGGCGTGCGCGGTTCCATGATTCGGCGGGTGGGTGCCGGCGGCACGTCGCCGTTGAACGCGAAGAGCCTATGGGCCCCGCCTTCGCGGGTATATTCGATTGTCGGCGCCTCGTCGAGGAGGTCAACGCCCCAGATGAGAGCTGCGGCAAGGCCGCGAAAGACGGGGTTTGCCTTGTGTGCAAGAGCCTGGATTTGCGCGAGCCGGACTTGTCGCGCGTGCTGGGTCGGGTTGCGAGTGTCGAGCTCGCTGTGCCGGACGTAGTATCCGCGTCCGATCCGGACAAGTCCGTGCAGGTTTCGTATTCGGCGCTGCCGTGTCGAGACAAGCAGGCGCGGCCAGGGCTGCTGGTTCATGGCTTCATTCTTTGCGATGGGGAAGCCGGGGAAAAGAGGGGCGTGAAAGTTGTGGACGGGGCGTGCGTTTTGGCGTGTTGTGGATACGGGTGCGGTGGGCGGTTTCCATGCCCTGAAAGCCGGGCATGTTCTGTTTCCCGAGGTTGGAGCCCGGTTCGTGGCTTTGGCCCGGACGGGAAGGGGGAATCGTGGGGCGGTGCGGGATCCGCAGGACGTTGCCGGCTCGGCGAGGCTGTGGATACAGGTGTGCCGAACTGGACCGCCGTTCGTGCCGATCTGCAGCGGTCTCCTTGCCTGCCGCACAGCTCGGAGCGGGGCGTGTTGCGGTGCAGGCGGAGGTGTCTGGTTCGACGGAGCGCTCCGACTTGGGCGGAATGCTTCGCGCGGAAGCAAATGGGAGAGGCAGGATTTGCGATGTTTGCGCGTGCCTGAAACGTGGCGCGTTGAATCTCGTCACGCTGGCGTGATGTCGCTATGCCACGATGCCGCAGCTGGGAGCGGAGTTCTCTTGTCGGGTCAGGCGAACCGTTGGCCCGTCCTTGCCGCGCCGATGGAAATGCCTGCTCCGGTTGCGAATCTCGACGCCGGGGCCGAGCGGGTTGGGGCGGGAGGCGGCGAAGGTGTCGGCGAAACCCGTCAGGGCCGAGGTATCGCAGACGCGACGTGACGGGCACGAATGCGGGCCGACATTGCGTCCTTGCGCATTGCCGGGCTGTCTTCGCGGGAAGACCGGCAATCCGCAATGCATCGCAGAACCGTCGGATTGAGAACGGGAGCAACGTCTGTCGTCGGGGGAACTTCCCTGCGGGATGCCGCGGGCCAGGCGGCGCGTACAGGGTGTGGACGGGCACGCCGCCAAGGCGGGCCCGTCCGAGTTTCGGGTTCTTGAGGGTGTCGGGAGAGCGCGCCCGAACGCGGCGAATACCTTCCGTGGGAAGCAGCCGAAAAACGCCAAAAACGGAGACGGCAGCTCGGTGCCATAAAGCGCGGTGCTTCCGCTTGCCGGAAGGGGGGACTGTCCCCAATGCGACACCGGTCTGACCCCTTTGCGACACTCGGGTCTCTCACCTGCGCAAACAGCTGGGGAGGGTCGGGACAACGTTCCGGTTCCCGCCCCAGCGAACTCCGCGCATCCTGTCCGAGACAGCCCCCAGCCAGAACCAGGTACCCTTCCGGGACGGTTCCGCCCGCGTATGCCCCGCCTCAGTCCTCGATCGGGCCTGCGAGCGGATCCTTGAAGTCGTTGTCCTTCGCGCGCTGGTAGGAAGCAAGAATCTCGGCTTCGGCATCTTCGCGCCCGACCCAATGCGCGCCCTCGACGGACTTGCCGGGCTCAAGATCCTTGTACACCTCGAAGAAGTGCTGAATCTCCAGGCGGTGGAACTCGGAAATGTCCTCGAGTTCGGTACGCCACGAAGCGCGCTGGTCGCCTGCCGGGACGCACAGCACCTTGTCGTCGCCTCCCTTGTCGTCCGTCATCTTGAACATTCCGACTGCGCGGCAGCGAATCACGCAGCCGGGAAACGTCGGCTCGTCGAGGAGGACAAGGGCGTCAAGCGGATCTCCATCCTCGCCGAGAGTGTTGTCGATGTATCCGTAATCGTCGGGATAACGGGTGGCCGTAAACAGCATGCGGTCCAGTCGGATGCGTCCGGTCTTGTGGTCAACCTCGTACTTGTTGCGATTCCCCTTGGGGATTTCGATGGTCACATCGAATTCCAGCATGCGTCAAATCTCCTTTGCGGCAGGGCGTACATCATGCGCAGGCGCGCAAGACGTGCAAAACTAGGCCTGTGAAGCGACAAGCCACGATATTCGCCATTCTAGCGCTCGCCGCAGGGTATATCTTTGCGGATGCGTACGAATTTGCCCCGGGTATTCTGACTGCACGGCCCGCGGAACCGACGCCTCGGCCGTACCCGCAGCTCGTCGTCGCTTCCGATACGGCTGGGGGCAGCGACGCGGAAAACGTCCGGCCCTCGGAAACGAGTACCCCGGATGCCGCTCCGATTCCCGACACGGAGCAGGTCCAGGCCATGCTCGATGCTTTTGCGACCGACCGCAAGCGCGTCGTCGGAAACGTCTCCGCGCTGGTCACGGATGCAACCACGGGCAAGGTTCTCGGTTCCATCGACCCCGGAACCGTCCGCACGCCTGCATCGAACATGAAAGTGCTGACCGCCTTCGCCGCGCTCTCCGGCCTCGGCCCCGACACGAAGTTCGACACGACCACGCGGCTCGATGGCACGACCGTCTACCTTGTCGGAGGCGGAGACATCCTCCTTGGCCCTCCAGGGCAAGCGAAGGTCGGCGCCTACGGCGTCGCCTCCATCGAAGAACTTGCGACAGAAACTGTGAAAGCCCTCCAAGGCAAAGGCGCGACAAAGGTTTCTCTTCGCGTCGACTCGACCCTCTTTTCGGGGCCGCTGCGGCAGCAAGGCGCCGAAGCCAACGCGCAATACGTCATGGAAGCACGGCCGCTCGGGACGAAGGAAACCGGGCGTACCGAACTCTTCGGATCGGACCCTGACCTGCGTGTCGCCCAGATTTTCGCGGAAATCGCCCGAGCCAACGGCATCGAAATCGAAACGGTCGCACGCGCCGAGGCTCCCGCTCCCGACACGGCCATCGAACTGGCGAAGGTTCGCAGCGCAACCGTTCGTTCAATCGTCGATTACATGCTCACCTACTCCGACAACTCGAGCGCCGAGGCTCTTGCCCACCTTCTCGCGATCAAACGGGGCAAGCCTGCGGATTTCGTCGGCGCCTCGGAGGCCGTCCGCGAGATTCTCGAGGAGAACGGGTTCCGCACCGACGGGATGACCCTTGCCGACGGATCCGGTCTTTCCGACCAGAACAGAATCACCGCGCAGATTCTGGTCGATATTCATTCGCGGGTTGTCGCCGAGCACGGCGGCGATTTGGGAGGGCTTGCTTCCGGCCTGCCCGTGGGCGGATACAACGGGACGCTTCATGGCCGTTTCCTCGACCGTGGAGTTGGCGGACTTGTTCGCGCAAAGACGGGGTCGCTGCGGGATGTGCGTTCGCTTTCGGGACTTTTGCAGACGCGCAGCGGGCGCATTCTCGTGTTTGCGGTGATTGTGGACGGGATTCCTGAGAAGGTTGCCGACGAGGCGACAGGGCAGGAGACCTTTGCTCCCGACCCGAAGATCGCAATGGACGAGATGCTCGCGAAGATTGTCGCGCTATAGGGCGCGTTGGCGGTGGCGCTGTAGGGTTTGGGGTGGTTTTCCCGGCCGGCCCCGCGTGTTTCCGGCCGTTTTCCTTGCCTTGCCTCCCGGAGAGGGTTTTCTTTCCTGCGCAAGTCGGAGCGAAGTGCTCGGGAATGCAGGTGCGGCTGCGTGCTGGCACGGCGCGCTCCGAGTTGTGCGCCAGCGGAGGCAACGACCGGGACGACTTGCTCTGGTTCGGCCCCGGGGCGCAACGTAGAATTGGAGGAGCGCCGTTTCCTGCCCTGCCGCAAACATGGGCGGGCCCCAATCGAGTGAGGAGAGGCTATGGATACGCGACGACCCCGTGCCCCCCATCCGGCGATATCCCATGCCCGGCGTACTCTCGCCGAGCTGCTCTCCACGCTGCCGGAGGCGCCTTCGGCGCTGGTTGTCGGCGTGTCGGGCGGCTCCGATTCGATGGCCGGTGCTCTCGTGGCTGCCCATGTTGCCCGAAAGGCAGAGATTCGCCTGGTCTGCGCAATCGTCGACCATAGCCTGCGCCCCGACAGCGCCGAGGAGGCTGCGCTTGTTCGCGAGCGCCTCGAAACGCATGGCTTCACGGAGGTGCTGATTGCGCGCGTCGATGGCGCAGCCGGCAAAGGCGGGCCGGAGGCCGCCGCGCGTGCGGCCCGATACAAGGCGCTTGCTGCGCTGGCGCGGGAGACAGGCGGGGCGATTGTCCTCGGCCACACCGCCGACGACCAGGCCGAGACGGTTCTTCTCGGGCTTGCCCGCGGTTCGGGAAGCCGCTCCGTGGCGGGAATGGCACCGGTCGCTTCGGCTCCGGGAGCGCCCGACGTGCTTGTGCTCCGGCCTCTTCTCGGCGTGCGGCGGAATGCGTTGCGTGAGGCTCTTGCCGGAATGGGGGTCGATTGGGTGGACGATCCGACCAACGCCCCCGATTCTCCCTTCAGGGCGGCCGACGGGTCGGCGCTGCGCCGCAACGCCCTGCGGAACGTGGCCATTCCTGGCCTGAATGCCGCGCTCGGAATCAGTGTTGTCGAGCCGCTGGTCCGCACCGCAACTCTCCTGCAACGAGACAATTCGGCCCTCGACGAATGGGCGGACTTCGAGTTCGCCAAGCGTGCCGAAGGGGAGCCCGATGCTCCTCGTCTTGCCATTTCCGAGCTGGCACCGCTCCCGGTGGCAATCCGTACCCGAATCCTGCGGCGTGCGGCGATCGATGCGGGAGCGAAGCCGGGCGCCTTGACCTTCTGGCATCTCGAGCATCTCGACAATCTCCTGACCGGGGCCGGGCGTGTTGCGGGCCATCGTTCGATTGACCTGCCGGCGGCCGATCCGAAGTTGCGCCTGCGTGCCTGCCAGGACAAGGGCATTCTTGTCTTTGAAAGGTTTTCTCCTTCAGCCTGAAGGGTGTCGGCCATGAACCGGCGGCCTGTGCCGCCCGGCCAAAACGCCACGCTAGTCACACGCGAGGGGCGCGTGGGGTGCGGGGCTTCGCCGTAGACTTGGCGGTGCCGCGCCATTTGCGGCAACCCGGCGGAGGGCGATTCGCGACGCGGAAAGGCAACAATGGACGTCAACGACATGGGGCGCGACCTCGAAAAGGTTCTCGTCTCCGCAAAAGAAATCGATGCGCGGCTCAGCGAGCTCGCCAAGGAAATCGACGAGTATTACGACGGCGAGCCGATTGTTCTTGTCGGTGTTCTGCGGGGCTCGGTCATGGCGATGGCCGATCTTGCCCGGAAGCTCCATACTCCGCTCGTGATGGACTGGATGGCGACTTCCTCCTACGGCTCGGGCACGAAGAGCTCCGGCGTGGTTCGCATTCTCAAGGATCTCAATGAAGACATCAGCGGCCGGCGCATCCTCATCGTCGAGGACATTGTCGATTCCGGCCTCACGCTTTCCTGGCTTGTCGAGAATCTCCAGTCGCGCGGTCCGAAGGAAATCAAGATCATGACGATGCTGCGCAAGCCCGAAGCGATCCGCAAGATGAAGGTCGACGTGGACTGGGTTGCTTTCGACGTAGGCGAGGAGTTCGTGATCGGCTATGGCCTCGACTATGCCGAGGAGTACCGCGGCCTGCCGTTCATCGGCACGCTTGCCTCGCACGTCTACGGCGGCGAGGAGTAGGGGTTGGCGATGACCGGCGAAATTCGCGGGTACGACGAGGACGGTGTTCGCCAGGCCGTCCGTGCGTTTCTTGTCGCGGTGGGGGAGGATCCCGACCGCGACGGCCTTCGCGACACTCCCGACCGGATGGCGCGCGCATACCGTGAAATGTTCTCCGGGCTGCACTGCGACCCGTCGGAGGTTCTTTCGGCGAAGTTCGACATTGGCCATTCGGAGATGGTGCTTGTCAAGGACATTCCGATGTATTCGATGTGCGAGCATCATCTTCTGCCTTTCCACGGGGTTGCGCACGTCGGGTACATTCCCGCGGAGGACGGTTTCGTGACTGGATTGTCGAAACTTGCCCGGCTTGTCGAGGGCTATGCGCGCCGCCCGCAGGTGCAGGAACGTCTCACGTCGCAGGTTGCCGACGCGCTTGTGGAGAAGCTGGGAGCGCAAGGCGTGATTGTCGTGATCGAGGCCGAGCATCTGTGCATGTCGATGCGAGGGGTGCGCAAGCCGGGAGCGAAGACGATTACTTCTGCGGTGCGTGGCGTGATGCGGAATCAGGCAACGAGGGCGGAGGCCATGAGCCTCATCGGCTCGTAATGTTCGTGGCTTGACTGTGGCAAGTCGGGGACTGTTTCGCAAGAGCGCTTGAATCTGGCCGGGGCGGGAATCGGGACGTTTTCCGATTCCCGCTCCAGTCGTTTGCGCAGGCGAGAGGGTTGGGTGTTGTCGGGGGCTGTGTTCGCTCGCTTCGCTTCCTCTCGCAGCGACGCAGGCCGAGAGGCATGAATGCTCGCATTCATGCCCGAGGCTAAGAAAGCTGCCGCGGGCAGGCGCAGTTTGCCGAACACGGCTTCCTTGCTCCGGTCTGGCGCGGGCAAGCTTGCGCGGACCTTCCGCTCGTTGCTGTCTCCAATGCGACACCAGGCTGCCTCCTTTCCGACACCCGACGATGGGGCGCCCTTGTGAGAGACCCTGCGTGCTCGGGGGCGGGCGCTGCGAGGCGCGGGGCCGTGTTCAGGTTCGTGCGGCACAACTCGGAACGCGATGCGCAAAGGCGCATGCGGAGGTGCCGGATCTGACGGTGCGCCCCGAGTTGTGCGGCGGCGGCTTTCGGCAGCCTGCCGCGATTGCGGACCTGTGCGGCTCCGCCTAAATTGCGGAAGTGCAGGGCGCTGGCGGCACGAGGCGGATTTCGGCCTTGTCGGGCTGCCGCGTATTCGCTGCGAAGTGCGGGAAAGTCGTTTCCAGTAGAATCCTGGGCGACGGGGGCTATGGAAAGGAGCGGGAATGAACGGCGAAAACGACGCGAATGCGGGGGAAGGCCAGCCGTTTGCCGGCGCGGACGCGCGCGGGTCGGGCGCCGGCGGCCGGACGCTCGTCATGGGAATCGTCAACGTGACGCCGGATTCTTTTTCGGAGCGTGGAGCTTTCGCTTCTCCGAAGGCTGCAATCGATGCAGCGCTTCGGCTCGTGGACGAGGGCGCGGACATCGTCGATGTCGGCGGCGAGTCGACCCGCCCTGGCGCAACGGCGCTGACCGCCGAACAGGAATGGGGGCGTGTCGCCGAAGTGCTGGCGGCTCTCGCTGCACGGGGCGTGGTCCTCTCCATCGATACCTATCATGCGGAAACGGCCCGCCGCAGCGCCGACCTCGGTGTCCGAATCGTCAACGACGTCACGGGCGGCACAGGAGACATGCAGATGCATTCGACGGTTGCCGCCACGGATTGCATGTATGTTCTTCAGCATTCGCGCGGCAGGTCCGAAACGGCAAGCACGTACGGGGACATCGGCCTGGAGGTTGCTTCCGACCTTGTCTCCCTGCGCAGACTGGCGGTCGACGCCGGTATCGACCAGGAACGAATCGTGCTGGATCCCGGATTCGGTTTCGCGAAGGATTCGGGGCAGTGCTGGGATCTTGCCGCCGATCTTGGACCGGTCATGGGACTTGGCAATCCTGTTCTCGCGGGGGTATCCCGGAAACGATTCCTCGCGGAGGTATCGCCCGGAACCGAGCCGGCCGATCGCGATGTCGCCTCTGCGGTTGTGGCCTTCCATCTGGCAAGCCTCGGCGTGTGGGCGATACGTGCGCATGATGCTGCGGCGACCCGCGCCGCGGTGGAGGCGGCAGCGCGGCTGCGGGCATCCGGCGCGGGATTCGCCAGGGTGCAGGCACCTGACGGTCCTGCGGCGAATGCCTACGAGCAGGCGAGCCGGCTGAACAGGAAACCGAAAGGGGAGGGTTTTCGCCTGCGCGACCTGTTCGGGAGAGGACCGGGCCTCAATGCCGGCGAGCTGTGGGGCTGATTTCGGGCAATCGCATCCTGCCCGTCAGGCCGCGCGCATGCCAAGGTTCGTGCGCGCCGCGCACAACTCGGAGCGGCGCGTTGGCATCTGCGGTTCGGGATGCGCGAGAACGCAGGCCGCTCCGGGTTGTGCCAAGTGCCGGCGCGCGGGTAGGCAGGGCGAGCAGTGGAATCCGCATGTGCGGGAGGCGGCTCCTGCCCGCGAACCTGCGGACGCAGTGGATTCGCGGGGCTGTCCCGCAAGGATGCCTGAACTTGGATGGGGTGGAATCGGAACAGCGTTCCACGCTCCGTTCCATCCGTTTGCGCAGGTCAAAGAGGTGGAGTGTCGCAAAGGGGACGGACTGGTGTCGCATCGGGGACAGTCCCTTTTGCGACAGCCGGAAGGTACGCGCGGGCTTGCTTGCGCGAGGCTGGAGCGAGGGCGCTGTGGTCGGCAGTCTGCATCTGCCTGCGCCAGCTTCCGTGGCTTCGGGCATGAATGGGAGCATTCATGCCTCTCGGCCTGCGTTGCTGCGAGGGGAAGCAAAGCGACCGAACACAGTCCCCTTTGCGACATCCCACGGTGGCCGCACCCTTGCGAGACGGTCCCGGAAGGACACTGGGCCTCTTGTGGGCTAGTCTTGAGGCGGATGCCTGCTGGCGCGATTCGGTCGGACCCTGCGGATGCGGGTCCCGCTCGCAAAGGCAGGCCGGTTGGAAGGAGCATGCCGCATGGCGGACGTTATCGGGATTTCAGGTCTGCGCTTTCTGGCGCGGCACGGCGTCTTCGAGGAGGAGCGCGAAGCGGACCACCCGTTCGTGGTCGACATCGAGGCGGAAACCGATACGCGCGCCTCGGGACTGTCGGACGACCTGTCCCTCACGATTTCCTATGCCGATCTTGCCGGCGATGCCCGTGCGATTGTCGAATCCGGGCCGGTGGGGCTCATCGAGACGCTTGCCGAGCGGATTGCCGAGCGGATCCTGGCCCGCGATCCTCTCGCGGTGACGGTGACCGTGCATAAGCCCGAGGCTCCGGTGGGCGAGGATTTTTCGGATGCTTTCGTGCGGATTCGCCGCCTCAATCCTCTGGCGGAGGCTCCTGTCCGGCCGCAGCGTGCCGTCATCGCGCTTGGGGGAAACCTGGGCGACGTCGAGGCGGCATTCGCGGGTGCCGTTGAATCGCTCGAAGCCGCGGGGAAGGTTGCGGCGGTTTCGCCTGCGGTTCGCACGGCGCCGCTGCTTGCGCCGGGCCAGGCTCCCCAGCCGGATTATCTCAATGCCGTGGCCTTGCTCGACACGCCCCTGGCGCCGTTGGGCCTGCTGGGGGTTCTGCAGAGGATCGAGGCCGAGCATGGCCGGC
>CACYEE010000198.1 GCA_902773415.1 uncultured Actinomyces sp. | reverse complement strand
GGTCGTCACGTGCTGTCACGAAACGTCAGTTCGTCTGCTTAGAAGCGGACTTCCTTGCCGGTGGCCGCAGCCTTGTAGATGTTGTCGAGGATGCGGGTGACGGCCAGGGCCTGTTCGGGCTTGACCAGGGGGTCGGTGTCGTTGATGATGGCTTCGAGCCACTGGCGGGCGTCGAGGGTGCCTTCTTCGCCCGCGCCGCCGCCGAAGTAGGCGACTTCGCCTGCGGGGGTGAGGGTCTCTTCCATGAGCTGGCCGTTGCGCCCGCGGTTGTAGACGAGTTCGTTCTTCGGGTAGGACATGCCCGAGCGGACCTCGGCGCCGGCCTTGGTGCCGCACAAGGTGGTGGAGGCCTCGCGAGAGTCGAGCATGTTGATGGCCCAGGCGGCCTCGAGCATGATGGTCGCGCCGGACTTCATCTTGATGAAGCCCATCGCGCTGTCTTCCACTTCGTAGGTTTCGGGGTCCCAGGGGCCGAAGAGGTTGCCTTCGGTGGCTTGGGGGAGGTGGCCGAGCTTTTCGTAGACGGAGCCGGAGATGGATTCGACGTCGTAGTCGTCCATGCACCACAGCGTGATGTCCAGGGCATGGGTGCCGATGTCGATGAGGGGGCCGCCGCCTTGCTGGGACTTGTCGGGGAAGACGCCCCAGGTGGGCACGGCGCGGCGGCGCACGGCGTGGGCCTTGGCGTAGTAGATTTCGCCCAGGTCGCCGGCCTGGCAGGCGGCATGCAGGTTCTGGACTTCGGCGCGGAAGCGGTTCTGGTAGCCGACGGTGAACTTGGTTCCGGCCTTCTTCCAGGCCTCGACCATCTTTTCGGCTTCTTCGGTCGAGTGGCTCATGGGCTTTTCGACGTACACGTGCTTGCCGGCCTCGAAGGCGGCGACGGTGATCTCGGAGTGGGAGACGTTGGGGGTGCACACGTGGACGACCTCGACGTCGGGGTTGGCGAGCAGCTTGGTGTAGTCGGCGGTGACCTGGGCGCCGTCGGTGCCGTATTCTTCGGCGGCCTTTTCGGCGCGCTCGATCTTGATGTCGCAGAAGGCGACGAGCTCGGCCAGGTCCTCGCAGTTCTTCAGGGCGGGGAAGTGCTTCTGGTTGGCGATGCCGCCACAGCCAATCATGCCGATTTTCAGCTTAGCCATTATCGTGTTGTCTCCTTTGATATTGCGGGTTTGTTTTGATGGGATCGTGGCCGTGGCGCGGGGTGCCTGGCGGCTCGCGCCACGGCCGGGGTTGTTGTCAGTTGCGTGTCGGCGGATTGCCGGTCGAGGCGGCGCGGGTGATGCCGTCAGCCACGGACTGGGCAGCGGAGCCGCCGGCGAGGTGGCCGTCCTCGAGCTCGGTTTGCGCAGTGACGTTGGAGCCTCCGCCGTGCAGGCGTGCGCGAATCTCGTCGAAGTCCGAATCCTTCTTGTCCCACATGAGGAAGAGGACGACAGCCACGAGCACGAAGAGGATTGCCGGGATGAGGTTCACCGTGATGTTGATGCCGCGAAGAGCCTCGGCGCTCTGCGTGCCGGGAGCGGCCTGGGGATCGTAGCCGAAAGCCGTCATGATCATGAGGCCCACGGCGCCGCCGATGGCGTTGCCGACCTTCGTGGCAAGGCCGTAGGTGGCGTATGCGGTGCCGTCGGTACGAAGGCCTGTCTTCTCTTCCATGTAGTCCACCGAATCGGCAACCATCGAGAGGGAGAGCGGCATGCCGATGTTCGACAGGCCGAAGATCCAGCAGCCGACGAGAATCATCGTCCAGTTGTCGTACGGGGCCAGGTAGATGACGAAAAGGCCGATTGCGGAGAAGATCGAGGCGACGGCGAACACGTTGCGCTTTCCGAACTTCTTCGCGAGCCACGGGGTGGGGAAGGAGCCGATAATCGCGCCGATCGAAGGAATCGTGAGGAACATGGCGATCTTCGTGAAGTCGCCCGTGCAGTGAATCACGTAGAAGGCTGCCACTGCGATGCGGCCCATGAAGGCCGTCATGAGGATGAACATCGCGAGGGTGACGACCATGAGGTACTTGTTCGTCACGAGGTTCATGACGGTGTCCTTCACCGAGAACTTCGTGCGTTCCATCGGTTCGACGTTCTCGCGCGAGGTGAAGAACACGACGAGGAAGAGCGGAACGGCGATGCAGGAGAACAGGATGGCCGTCCACATGTAGCCGGACTTGTCGGCCACTTCGGCCCCTGGTGCCGAGAACTTCAGCAGGAGCGAAGCCGAAATGGCGTTGACGAGAACCATGCCGACGTTCATGCCGATGTTGCGCGAGGTGTTGATCTGGTTGCGCTGGTTGGCGTCTTCCGTCATCACGCCGGAGAGGGCGGAGTAGGGGATGTTCGTCAGCGTGTAGACCATGCCTGCGATGATGTAGATGACGGCGGCCCAGGCTACGCCGGCGGCCGAGGAGCCGTCGAAGGGATTGACGAAGGTCAAGACGGCGAAGACGGCGAGGATGGGAGAGCCGAAGGCGATGTAGGGCCGGAAGCGGCCGAAGCGGGAACGCGTGCGCTCGGCGAGGGCGCCCATCATCGGATCGTTGAAGGCATCCCAGATACGGGCGCCGAGAAGAATTGCGGAAACGGCAGCCGGAGCGATTCCGACGACCTCGGTGTAGAACACCGTGAGGTAGGTGCCCACGAATGTCCACACGAACTGCGATGCGAGATCGCCAAAGCCATAGCAGACGACTGCGGCCTTTGTCGCGAGTTTCTTTTCCATTGGAACTTACACCTTGATGCTTGTGCGCCTTGTCCGTGCAGCAACGTTGCGGCGAGGACGTTCTCCCCGGGGTCGGGGTTGGCGCCGGTTGACGGGGTTAGGAGTTGTAGCGATGCGCATCACTGGGTGCTTTCATCTTGCCCATGCGCCTCATTTCACACAAGCGAAGGGTGTGAAATTGAACATTTCGCTCCGAGTTCGAGTGGACTCGAGGCCGCTCGAGGCGTCTCGAACGGTGAACGAATGTTCACACACAAAGATATGATGGCGGTGTCTGGCGGTCTTGTAGAATCGTTGTGAGAAAGGATGGACGTATGCTCACAGCTGCATTGACCGGCGGCATCGGCGCGGGCAAGAGTGCCGCGCTTGCGGTTTTCGAAAGCCTTGGAGCGCACGTGTTCCGGCTCGACGAGATTTCGCGCGAGGTTCTTGCCCCCGGAGCTCCCGCGGTGGCCGACGTTGCCCGGCTCTGGCCCGAGGCGGTACGCGCCGGAGCGGTGGACCGTGACGTCCTCGGTCGCATCGTGTTCGGCGACGAGACGGCGCGCGCCGATCTCGAAGCCATCGTTCATCCCACGACGTGGGACAGGCTCGACGGGCTACTTGCGGAAGCGGACAGGCGCGGGCCGGGCGGCGTCGCCGTTTTCGAACTTGCCCTCCTTGCGGGCTCCCCTCGCCAGGACTGGGCCCACATCAACCTGGCGGTCGAAGCGGGTGCCGAACTCAGGCTCGCGCGCCTTGAAGGGGAGAGAGGCATGGACGCCTCCGATGCCCGTGCGCGCATGGCAACCCAGGCATCGGAAGACGCCTATGCGAGAATCTGCGATGCGGTCATCCTCAACGATTCGAGCCTGGCCGAGTTTGAACTGAAACTGACCGAAATATGGGAAGGCCGCCTTGTCCCGTATGCGCTCAACCTGAGCGAAGGCCGCCGCATCGGCGCGAAGGGCCCGCAGGCGTCGTCAGGCCGGCTCCTGCACGCGACGAGGCGTGCGCAGGCGCGTCTCGAATGTCATGGAGTCGCTGCGGCCGTCAAGGCTCCCGGCCAGCTCGAGATTCTCTCCAAAGCGCCGGAAACGGCCATGCGCGCCGCCGGTTTCGTGCCCGATGAACCGGGCTATGCGAGTGCGGATCCGGTCGTGCTTGTCCGTGCCCGCATGCGCGACGCCTGAACGTCGAGGCCGTCTTCCGGGAACGGGAGTGCGGCAGGCATGATTTCCGTTCCGGCGCTGCCCGGCGTCTGCCGCTTACTGCGCAGCGGGAAAGGCGTGCTTTCCGCGGAGCCGGTCGGCGCTGGCGGCAACGATATGCGGGTCCTCGCCGTGCTTGGCGAAGCCGGCGATTACGTAGGCTTCCTCCTCGTCAAGGGTTTCCTTGTCGAGCAGGGCGTCGACAAGCGCCTGGTGCTGGGCCCGGTGTTCGCGCAGGAGCCTGCGCGCTTCGGAATAGCATTCGGCAAGGTAGGCGCGGACCTCGTCGTCGACCTTCTCGAGAAGGGCCTCGGAAGCTCCCGCCTGACGCGGATCGCCTTCCTGCGGATACACCTGAATCGGACCGATCGTATCGCTCATGCCCCAGCGGCCGAACATCTGGCGCGCGATGCTCGTCGCCTGCTGCAAATCCGAATCGGCTCCGGTCGTAATGACGCCATAGACCTCCTGCTCGGCGGCCATGCCGCCAAGCGCTCCGATGATGCGGCCGCGCAGGTACTCCTTGTCGTAACCGTACTTGTCGGAATCGGGCGTCGAGAGCGTCACGCCGAGGGCGCGTCCGCGGGGAATGATCGAAATCTTGCGGACGGGATCGGCACCGGGCTGAATCATGCCGAGCAGGGCGTGGCCTCCTTCATGCCAGGCGGTACGTTCGCGTTCCTCGTTGCTCATGACAACCGCCCGCTCCACGCCAAGCTGAACCGTCTCGAGAGCATTCGTGAAATCGCTCATGCGAACACTCTCCTGCTCCGAACGTGCGGCAAGGAGCGAAGCCTCGTTGACGAGATTGGCGATGTCGGCACCCGTGAGCCCCGGCGTCGATTTTGCAAGCGCCTGGAGCGAGACGTCGTCGGCGAGCGGATGCTCGCGCACATGGACCTTGAAAATCGCCTCGCGTCCGTTCTGGTCGGGCGGCGAGACGGTAATCGTCCGGTCGAAGCGGCCGGCGCGCGTCAGCGCGGAATCAAGAACCTCCGCAAGGTTCGTCGCCGCAACGACGATGATGTTCGAATCTGCGGAAAAGCCGTCCATCTCGGTGAGAATCTGGTTGAGGGTCTGCTCGCGGTCCTCGTTTCCCCCAATGCCGTTGCGTCGCTGGCGCGAGCGCCCGATTGCGTCGATTTCGTCGATGAAGATGATCGCCGGAGCGACTTCACGCGCCGCCTTGAACAGGTTTCGGACGTCCGAAGCGCCCTTGCCGGCAAGAATTCCGCCAATCTCCGCAGCCGAAATCGAGAAGAAGGGAACCTGCGCCTCGCCGGCAGTCGCGCGGGCAAGAAGGGTCTTTCCGGTGCCAGGCCCTCCCTCCAAAAGGATTCCCCGGGGAATCTTCGCGCCCAGGCGCGTGTACTTGTCGGGATTGCGAAGCATGTCGACAACCTCGCGGAGCTGGTCCTCGACTTCGTCGATACCCGCGACGTCGTCGAAGGTCACCCGGTTCTTTTCCGGATCGACCGGCTTGTGGTCCCCGGCCGAACCGAACAGGCCACCGCCCATCTGCTTGCGCATGATCCAATACCACAGGCCGAAAATGATGACGATCGGCACAAAGGTCTCGAGAAGAATGAGGAACGGGTTTGTCTTCTGGACCGGAGACTTCGCGGCGATCTTCACGCCCGCCCTCTTGAGTTCCTCTGGAAGGTCGTCCTGCCACCAGGTCGGCCGCTCGGTGACGAACTTCTGGTACTTCTCCTTGTTGTAGGTTGCCGGGCTCTTCAGCTTTCCTTCGATCGTGTTCGCCTTCGCCTTGATTTCCTTGATGTTTCCGGCCTCGACCTGCGCATAGAACTCCGAGTAGGGAAGGTCGTCGACAACCGGGTTCATCTTGGACTCGAGCGTCGTGTACCCGCCAAACAGCGCCATCCAGAGAACAAGAAAGACGAGGCCGGTACGAATCCAGTACTTCGCGCCTCTCTTCGACTCTCCCCTGCCGGGCAAGCCCTCGGCGCGCCACGCCTGAGGCTCCTCGCCGTCCTTTGCGCGCCGGAAGGGGCTCTTCGGTGCCGTGCCCTCCCGCTTGGATCCTTCGGTTTTCGGTGCTGTCATGAAAAATCCTTCCCTGTCGGCAATCCATTGTGTCACACGCTCCGGGGAATAACCTGCAGGAACACTGTGCTAAGCGAGAAACCCGAGACGCCGGAGCCTCGGGCGCGACGCTTCGGCACATTGACCCGGCTCTCGGGTGCTACCGTTGGCCCATGCGTCCCGTTACCGATATCGTCCGCGAGGAAGCGCCCTTCGAGGTCATTTCCGAATACACGCCTTCGGGCGACCAGCCCGCTGCGATTGCCGAACTCGCCGCACGGCTCGACGGCGGAGAAAAGGACATCGTCCTGCTCGGCGCAACGGGAACCGGAAAATCCGCCACCGCCGCCTGGCTCATCGAAAAGATCCAGCGCCCGACCCTCATTCTCGAGCCGAACAAGACGCTCGCCGCGCAGATGGCAGCCGAATTCCGCGAGCTTCTGCCGAACAACGCCGTCGAATACTTCGTCTCCTACTACGACTACTACCAGCCCGAAGCCTACGTTCCGCAAACCGACACTTTCATCGAAAAAGACTCGTCCATCAACGACGAGGTCGAACGCCTTCGCCACTCCGCAACGAACTCGCTGCTCACGCGGCGCGACACCGTCGTCGTCGCCTCCGTCTCGTGCATCTACGGCCTCGGCACGCCCCAGGAATACGTCGACCGGATGGTTCGCCTGGCCGTCGGCGACGAGGCGGACCGCGACGAACTCCTGCGCACCTTCGTCGCAATGCAGTACACCCGCAACGACATCGCCTTCACCCGCGGCACCTTCCGCGTTCGCGGAGACACCGTCGAAATCATCCCCGTCTACGAGGAACTCGCGCTGCGCATCGAGTTTTTCGGCGACGAAGTCGAGGCGATTTCCCTCCTGCATCCCATTACCGGCTCGGTCATCCGCGAAACCGACACCGCGCACGTGTTTCCCGCCTCCCACTACGTCGCAGGCCCCGAACGCATGGCCCGCGCCATCGCCTCGATCGAGAAGGAACTGGCCGAACGTCTCGACGACTTCCGGGCGCGCGGCAAGCTCCTTGAGGCCCAGCGCCTGGAAATGCGCACCACCTACGACCTCGAAATGATGCGCAACGTCGGCTCCTGTGCCGGAATCGAGAACTATTCACGGCATATCGACGGCCGCGACCCGGGCACGGCCCCCAACACTCTCCTCGACTACTTCCCCGAAGACTTCCTCCTCATCATCGACGAATCCCACGTCACCGTTCCCCAGGTGGGCGCCATGTACGAAGGAGACATGTCCCGCAAGCGCACGCTCGTCGAACACGGATTCCGCCTTCCGTCGGCGATGGACAACCGGCCTCTCAAATTCGACGAATTCCTTGAACGCATCGGACAGACGGTCTACCTTTCCGCCACGCCCGGCAACTACGAGCTTGAACTTTCCGACGGCGTCGTCGAACAGATCATCCGGCCCACGGGTCTCGTCGACCCCCTTATCGAGGTCAAGCCCACCGAAAGCCAGATCGACGACCTCCTCGAAGAAATCCGCGTTCGCGCCGACAAGGACGAGCGCGTGCTCGTCACGACCCTGACGAAGAAGATGGCCGAAGACCTCGCAACCTACATGGCCGACCGCGGGGTGCGCGTCGAGTACATGCACTCCGACGTGGACACGCTGCGGCGCGTCGAACTGCTGCGCGAGCTGCGCCAAGGCAAGTTCGACGTGCTCGTCGGCATCAACCCTCTGCGAGAGGGCCTCGACCTTCCCGAAGTCTCCCTTGTCGCGATCCTCGACGCCGACAAGGTCGGCTTCCTGCGCTCGACGACATCCCTCATCCAGACAATCGGCCGCGCAGCGAGAAACGTCTCCGGCGAAGTCCACATGTACGCCGACGAAATCACCGCGAACATGCGCGCCGCCATCGACGAAACGAACCGCCGCCGCGAAAAGCAGATCGCCTACAACAAAAAGCATGGAATCGACCCTCAACCCCTGCGCAAGAAGATCGCCGACGTGACCGACATGCTCGCCCGCGAGGATATCGACACCCGCGAGCTTCTCGACGGCGGCTACCGCAGCGAACCCGCCCACGCCCAGGCAGCGGCAAGCGAACGCGAAATAGCGCGGGCGAAAGGAGCCGCCGACCTGCGCCAGCTCATCGAAGACCTCACCGCCCAGATGCACGCAGCCTCCGACCAGCTCCAGTTCGAGCTTGCCGCCCGTTACCGGGACGAAATCAAGGGCCTCAAAAGCGAGCTCTGGAAATCGCAGCAGGCGCAGAAATAGCTGCGCGCATCGCTCGGCGACAGTCGAACGTCACGTGGACGGGGTGGCGATTGCCGAGTTTCGCCCTGTATAGTAAGCCGGGTTGGAGGGGAGTATTCCCGCGCAACAGCCGGTTCGTCATCACGGCAGGAAGCCCGATGGGCGGACTCCCGGACCGGCGGCCAGCGGCCTCGCGACGGACGGACACTGGCGGGAAGAGACCTCCGGTACTTTCGCCTACCGGAGGTCTGTCACGATGATTCATGCCGCAACTCTTTTTGCTGCGCCCACGGCCGATGCGGCCATGCATGTCCACAACGCCGAATGGGCGCTGCTTGCGCTCGGCGTCGTCGTCCTGGTCGGCATCGACCTCTACGGCCATCTGCGCAAAGCGCACGAGCCGACGATGGGGGAGGCGACGCGCTGGCTTGGCTTCTACGTCTCCCTCGCCGTCGCCTCCGGCATCTACCTCGGATTCCGGCATTCGGGAGAATTCGCCGTCGAGTTCTTCTCCACGTACTTCACCGAATACTCGCTGTCGGTCGACAACATCTTCATCTTCATCGTCATCATGGGCTCGTTCAGGGTGCCCAGAAAATACCAGCAGAAGGCGCTGCTCTACGGAATCGTCATCGCCCTCGTGCTTCGCCTGATCTTCATTCTTGTCGGTGCTGCGCTGCTCGCTCGGTTCTCCTGGCTGTTCTTCTTCTTTGCCGCATTCCTGCTGTACACGGCCTTTTCGCAGGTACGCGAAGGATTCTCGGGCGACGAAGAGGCGAACCCCGACGAGTACGAGCCCAATGCCCTTACCCGCTGGGCATCGCGGGTATTCAACGTGACGCAGGGCTTCGTGGGCGACAAGATGCTTGTGCGCCGCTCGGGCAAGACAGCCATGACCCCGATGCTGCTGTGCATCATCTCGATCGGCTCGGCCGACCTCATGTTCGCCCTCGATTCGATTCCGGCTTCCTTCGGCCTTTCGCGAGAGCCCTTCATTATCTTCGCCGCCAATGCCTTCGCCCTCATGGGCCTGCGCCAGATGTTCTTCCTCGTCGATGGCCTGCTCGAACGGCTCGTGTTCCTCAATTACGGCCTGGCCGCAATCCTCGGCTTCATCGGAATCAAACTGCTCCTTGAAGCCTTCCACGGGGTCGGCATGCTGCACTCGATTCCACCAATCGAGCCGCTGCCGTCGCTCGCCGTCATTGTCGTGCTGCTGGCGATGACCGTTGCCGCTTCCCTCGTCCATACGCGCCTGCATCCGAAGGATTGACTTCGCACGCGGTGGCGTCGGCGCAATTGATGATGCCGAATCGCGTTTCAAATCGCCACACTCCTGAATTTGCGCTCCCAGCGAGAGAGAATAAGTGGTGCGTATCACCAAAAGGAGAGGATAATGGCTTCTATTCGCGACGTATCGAAACGCACCGGCATCTCGGCCCATACGCTTCGCTATTGGGAAGACAAGCAGGTCATCCCGCCCGTGCCGCGCAACTATGCCGGAGAGCGCGACTACGACGAAGTGTCGGTCAAATGGATCGCAATCGCACAGACGCTCAAGAACTGCGGCTTCCCGCTTGACGACATTCGCCAATTCGTGGCGCTCGCCCGGAGGGGAGACGAGGCGATCGCCGAACGCAAGGCGCTTCTTGAAGAGGCGCGATGCCGGCTCGAGCAGAGAATCGCCGAAGCGACGGCTGGCCTGGAGCAGATTCTCGCGACCGACCGCATCATCTCCTTCGGCGTGCAAGGCACCGGCGACGAGGACTACCAGGGCTGGCTGGCCGGATACGGATTCGACGGAGAACCGGACCTCGAGTACCTGAAAACGCATCGGCGTTCCGACTGCGCCGCGGAGGACTAGGGAGCCCCGCCGCGATCCGGTCTGCGTGCGCAAGCGCCCAAAACGCGCATCCGTTCACGTTCGGTGGCATGGATGCGCGCCTTGAAGGAACGCATCAAGCAAATGGGGGCGCGGGACTCAGTCCCACGGGCCGTAGACGGCGTTCCAGGCAAGGGCGGAACGCTCCTCGATGACACCGGCGGCGTAGAGCGGATCGGCCTCGAGCACCTTGAGGGCTTCGTCCGGCGTGGCAACGGCGAGGACGATGAGCGCGAAGTTCGAGCCGAGCGGGCCGGAGGCCAGAAGCGTGCCGGCCTTAAAGAGCTTTCCGAGGAATTCGCGGTGGGCAGGGCGCTCGACGGCGAGGACGTCGAGCTTGGAAGCGTCGTAATGGTACTGGACTGCAATCGTGTTCATGGGACCAGCTTAGCCCACGCGGGCCGGCGCGGATCGGCGTCGCCCGGAAGGCGAACCGGGGCTAGGCGCGTGTCGCTTCGAGAACGTATTCGCGCATGAGGGGGAGGTCGAATCGGAGCGTGCCGTTCGCAGCCGCTGCGATGACGCCTTGTCCAAGAAGCCGGTTCTTGTATTGAGTGGCGTAGGAGTGGCTTTTGCCGAGGGCGCGCGCGACTTCGGCGACGGTCATCTGCTCGGCGGATGCGGCGAGCACCGCAAGGAAGGCCTGGTCTCCCTTGGAAAGTCCGTCGTAGGTGACTGCGACGATGCGCTCGCGCAGTTCCTCGCGGGCAAGCGCTATTCCCGCTTCGGCATCTTCCGGGGAAATGACCGGATGGTCAGGTTGCCGGTCCCACATGCGAAAACCGACAAGCTGCATCATGAAGGGAAAGCCTTCGCTGGCGGCAACGGCGGCGTCGAGGGCCTCCGGGGCGACGGTGCGTCCGCCGTCCTCGATGGTCTGGCGCATGGCACTTTTGATTTCAAAGTCCGGAATCGAGCCAAGCCGGATCCTTTGGGCGCGGCGCAGGAAAGAGACGGTCTTGTCTTTTTCGAGGCGAAGGATATTGTGGGGGAGGCCTGCCATAAGGAGGGCGATTTTTCGTCCTTCGGTGACGAAGAGCTGGTAGGTGGCTGCCAGGCGAATCATGTCGTCGAGAGCGGGCCGCACTTCGTCGACGGCGATGAGCAGGCCGGTATTCGTCTTCTCAAGCTGTTCGAGAAGGTCTGTCATTTCGTTGCGCCAGTTGGTCGGGATTTCCGAGCGCTCGATGCTGACGCTGCCGAAGCCGGCGACCGAAAGGCCTGCAAGGCGTATTCTCCCAGGGTCTTCGGCCAGATGGGATGCGGCCCGCTGGCCCGCGATGAGGATGTCGTCGAGCATTCCGGGCATGGCGACCGTGCGGACCGCGATCCATCCGTGGGCTTCGGCTTCCAGGGCTGCGAGCGAGAGCAAGGCGGTCTTGCCTGTGCCGCGGGCACCGGTGATGGCCGTCGACTGGAGAGGATGGCGTTTGGGAGCCTTGAAGGCGCGGGAGAAGTCGGCGAGCATCAGCGAGCGTCCTGCGAGATGAGGGGGAACCTCGCCGAAGCTGGGCGTGAAAGGATTTGCGAGTTGCTGTGCGGGGGCGCTCATCGTCTGCTCCTTGATTGCTTTTATTCCCGTTGATTTCTTTTATACCCGTTGATTGCTTTTACCTCAATGTTCTCGAGGGCTGTTGCGAACGCCGGCGACCGGACCTTTCGGTTCGTTGCGCGTAGCAGAGGAACACGTGACTGCGGGGTTAGCGGATCTGGTACACGCCCTCCTACAGGTAGATTTTCGCGTCGAGCGGTTCGCCGTCGCGCAGGCGCAGCTTGACGAAGGCGGGCGAACGCATGGCGGCCAGAACGTCATCAAGGGATGGGATGGGGCGGGAGAGAATGCGGCCGGCTCCGGTCCCAGACCCTCAACCTCGGCCAGAAGCGCGGCACCCGGCCCGTTACCTTCAAAGGTTGTCCGCATGCGGGACGCGACATGCGAGCCGAAACTCGCCGAGAGCTCCAACCAGAGCCCTTGCGTGTCGTCGTGCATAACGTCAACTGCACCTCGAAACGGAGGCATCCGAAAGCGGAAGCTCGAACGACAAGGCGGGAAACTCGTTGCCCGCGACGCTGCGGGCGAAGGCCTTGGCCGCAAACGGGCTGCTGGAT
>CACYEE010000197.1 GCA_902773415.1 uncultured Actinomyces sp. | reverse complement strand
CCTCAAAGAGCACAACCAGCTCCCTGAGAATAAAGTGGTCGTTACGATCATGTCCAATTTTGGTTTGTTTAAAGCATTGGATAAAGTAGGAATCGGCTATGAGAAGACCAAAGTCGGTGACCGCTATGTTTACGAGAATATGAAAGAAAACAACCATATGCTCGGCGGGGAACAGTCCGGCCACGTCATCAACCTGCGCCACGCCACGACGGGCGACGGCACGCTAACCGCGCTCAAGATCGCTTCCGAAGTTGCCCGCTCCGGCCAGACCCTGGCCGAGATGTGCTCTTTCGTGACCCGCCTGCCCCAGACGCTCATCAACGTTTCCGGCGTGGACAAGGCCGCTGCCGGCACGAACGAGGATGTCGTGGCGGCGGTGGCCGCGGCCGAGGAACGCCTGGGCAAGACGGGGCGCGTGCTGCTGCGTCCGTCCGGCACCGAACCGCTCGTGCGCGTCATGGTCGAGGCCGCGACGCAGGAGGAAGCCGACGAGGTTTGCCGCGAGCTGGCCGACGTCGTGCGCACGAAGCTGGCGCTTGACTGAGCTGCCGCTCGCGCAGCTTCGCAGCGCCCCGGTGTCAGGCTGAGGCCAGGCTCCGGGGCGCTCGTGTCGCAAAGGGGACAGGCTGGGGTCTGTCCCGCAGGGACGCCCGAACTTGGATGGAGCGGATTCGGTCCGGCGTTCCGATTCCAGTTCCGACCGTTTGCGCAGGTTGGAGAGCCGGGTATCGCAAAGGGGACAGTCCAGTGTCGGATTGGGGCCAGTCCCCTTTGCGACACGTGCCTTGGCGAACCGGGGACCGTGTTCGGCCGCTTCGCTTCCTCTGGCAGCTTCCTTGCTCCAGTCGCGCGCAAGGCAAGCCCGCATGAGCCTTCCGCCCGTCGCTGTCCCCGCATCTCACTCCGGCGGCGGATGCGCCCTTATGCGGCAGCCCCCTGCCCACGCGAGCCGGCGCTAGAGCTTTCGGACCGACACCTGCTCGATTCGGTGGTTCGGGCCTTTCGAGAGCACGATGTTCGCCCGCGCTCGCGTCGGGGCAATGTTGTCAACGAGATTCGACAGGTTGATGGTGCGCCAAATCTCGGAAAAGTGTTCGCGGATTTCCTCGTCTGAAGCGTCTGCCCAGCGCCGGAAATAGGAGGCGGGGTTCGTGAAGGCGACTTCGCGGAGCTTGAAAATCCGTTCCATGTACCACCGTTCGAGGTTTTCTGGGCGGGCGTCGACGTAGATGGAGAGGTCGAAAAGATCGGACACCGCTTCAAGCTCGTGCGTCGAACCTGCCAGGCGCGGCGGGGCGAGAACGTTGAGGCCTTCAAGGATAAGAACATCTGGATGGTTGATCGAGATTTCCGCGCCAGGCACGATGTCGTAGGTGACATGGTCGTATATCGGGGCTTTGACGTGATCCTTGCCGGATTTGACGTCGCGCACGAAGTTGTAGAGGGCACGCTGGTCGTAGGATTCCGGGAATCCTTTGCGGTGCATGAGGCGGCTTCGCTTGAGTTCGGAGTTGGGGTAGAGGAAGCCGTCGGTGGTGACGAGGGAGACGCGGGGAGTGGCTGGCCAACGCCGCATAAGCTCTTGAAGAAGGCGGGCCGTGGTGGACTTGCCGACAGCCACCGAACCGGCGATGGCGATGACGAAGGGCGTGCGCCGCTCGGAGAGCCCGAGAAACTGGGAAGTCTGCGCCTGCAAGGCTCCGACTTCGGCCGTGTACATCTGCAACAGCGCTGACAGTGGCCGGTAGATGGCGTCGGCTTCTGCCAGACCGATGGGATCGTTGAGTGCCGAGAGGCGAGAGATGTCGTATTCGGTGAGCGGTAGGGGAGTGGACTGGGCGAGCTGGGCCCACTCGTCGTGGGTGAAGGTGGTGAACTGAGGGCGCTCAGGCAGCGGATTGATGAGCGAGGCGTCGGCTTCGGACATGGCTCCAGTGTATGCGAGGGCGTGGCCGTGCGCGGAGATGCCGGGGCGGGGGTGGGCCGGTGCGGGAGAGGGGGAGGGTGGCCGGCGGTAGCGGGTTTCTTTGTTGCTGGTAGCGTGAAACGGAACTTTTTGGCCTGAAAGTGTTCCGTT
>CACYEE010000196.1 GCA_902773415.1 uncultured Actinomyces sp. | reverse complement strand
CCCTGGCCAGGCAGGATTCTTCGACGAGGGCCCTCATCGCCTACTACCGCGCCAACCGCAAGTAGGCCCGGAGCGCCGGCCCAAGGCGATCCTCCGTTGCCTTGCGATGCCGGCGTAGCATGGGCATCATGGGCAACCGTGACATTGGGGCCGAGGACAACGATTTCCTCGCGCGGATGGCCGCAGGCAAAGCCTTTGCCTGCGCGCCCGAAGGAACCGTCGAGCCGAGCAGGGAAACGCAGGGCTGGTGCAGCGCAGGAAAGGCGAGCATCTTCAGGGCGAAGGCGTCGAACCCCCGTCCGAAGGCGGGGAAAACCGCTGCGGTCCTTGCGGGAATCCTCGTGCTGGCAATCGTCCTGGCGAGCATCGTCGCCCAAGCGCGAGGAACGAGCCTTCCCGAACTCATCGAAGGACCCGGCGCCGCGCCCGAAACCGTCGAGGGAACCTTTGCCTTCGCGTCCTTCGGCGCGGAGCTGGAATCGGAGTATGTCTATTCGGACGCCTACTTCGACGCGCCGGCCTCCGAATATGCGCCCTCCCTCGCGACGCTCTCGTGCTCGCTTGCGCTTGCGACCTCCTCCGCGGCCGCCACGCCGGACACGGCTTCGGCAAACGTGACGGCGCTGCTTGACGAACTCGGCTTCGAGGACGTTCGCGCGAACGACGCCTACCATGCGAAACCAGCCCCGGATTCGATCGGCCTTGCCGTCGGCCACAAGAGGCTTTCGGCTTCTGGCCGGGACGTCGTTGCGGTTGCGGTACGAAGCGGGGGATACGGTGCCGAATGGGCCTCCAACATGGAAGTCGGGGCGGGCCGCGAACACGCGGGATTCGCGCAGGCCCGCGACCAGGCCCTGAAGTTTCTGAGGTCCTACCTCCGCGAGGGCGCACTCGACCCCGACGCCTACTGGGTGTCGGGCTTTTCGCGCGGCGGAGCCGTTGCCGGGCTTCTCGCGCAAAGCCTTGTCGAAGCCGGGGCCGATGCCGACGCCGTCTACGCCTACGCCTTCGAGCCTCCGGCTTCGGTTCGTGCCGGGCAGGCATCGGGGGCGACGACGGGCAGTGCGGAGGCTTCGGTGCGCGGCGCGCACGTGTGGAACATCGTCAACCGGGCCGACCTCGTTCCCCGCATGCCGCTCGAGCAGTGGGGATACCGCCATCCCGGCGTCGTCCGCGACCTGCCGTCGCCGGGCGAGTCCGGCTACGTCGAAGCCGAAACCGCGATGCGGGTCCGGCTTGCCTCGATCGATCCGGAGGCGCGCTACGACGTCGCCGCCTTCGAGGCGAAACGGGTCAAGGCGAACGGGAGCATCGTGGCCGCAGGCGAGCGGCAGACGCAGGCGGAGTTTCTCGATTCGCTCTCCGCGTGGATTGCGGGCGAGGGCGAGAAGGGCCTCCTCGACGCCTCGGTTCCCTCGGCGGAGACCTACGCGATCGAGCTTCAGGACGGCCTCGCCTATCTCGCCGAACTGTTGTCCGCCGAGAGCGTCGAGACGGCGGCGCAGGTGCAGGAGGATGTCTGGCAGGACATTCGCGACAACCCCCTGGCCTTCGCGAAGGACGGTCTTTCCGGCGTCGCCGGTTTCGGCGACTATCGGGAGCTTGCCGATTCCTACGCCCGGGCCCTGGACGGCGCGGGCGTCTCCTACGACAGGCCGCGGCTTGACGAGGCCGTCAAGGAGGTTGCAGGCTTTCTCCTCGGTTTGGCGATCGGCAATCCCGACGGCCTTGCGACGCTGCTTGCAAACGCCGAAACGCTCGCCGAGGCGCATTCGATGCCCGTCGAGCTTGCGTGGATGCAGTCTGTAGACCCCGTGTTCGCCACCGGGGCCGGGTAGCTGCCGGCTGCGTGCCGTTCGCAGGGGCATGGCGGAGCGGGCGGCGGCGTCTCGCACGGCTATCGGCGCAACACGCGCCACGGCGAGCCTTTCCGGGACGCGGCGAGGCGGGAGAGGGTATCCTGTGACGTGGCATAACCGAGGGACGCCGCGCGCAGCCGAGGAAGGAGCGCCGGGCCCGCAACCATGTAAGGAGATGCGCAGCATATGGCAAACGCGCCCGTTACCGTCACGATTACCGGAGCCGCCGGCAACATCGGCTACTCCCTGCTCTTCCGTATCGCCGAGGGAACCGTGTTCGGCCCCGACACTCCCGTGAACCTCCGCCTCCTGGAGATTCCCCCGGCCATGAACGCCGCCAAGGGCGTGGCAATGGAGCTTGCCGATTCCGCGTTCGACACCCTTTACGACGTCGACATCTTCGATGATGCGAACAAGGCCTTCGAGGGCGCCAACCTTGCCCTGCTCGTGGGCGCCATGCCGCGCAAGAAGGGCATGGAGCGCGCCGATCTCATGGAGGCCAACGGCGGAATCTTCGGCCCCCAGGGCAAGGCCATCAACGACAATGCCGCCGATGACGTCAAGATCGTCGTGGTCGGCAACCCGGCGAACACGAACGCGCTCATTGCCGCCAACGCCGCGCCGGACATCCCCAACGAGCGCTTCACCGCGATGATGCGCCTCGACCACACCCGCGCCATCTCCCAGCTGGCCGCCAAGGTCGGTGCCCGCAACGAGGACATCA
The DNA here is from genome assembly GCA_902773415.1 of uncultured Actinomyces sp. Classification (GTDB taxonomy): domain Bacteria; phylum Actinomycetota; class Actinomycetes; order Actinomycetales; family Actinomycetaceae; genus RUG11864. The sequence continues at coordinate 1,857 of CACYEE010000196.1, read as the reverse complement.
GGAAGATGGTCGTGTGGGGCAACCACTCGGCCGACCAGTACCCGGACGTCTCCTACGCGACGGTCGGCGGAAAGCCTGCCGCTTCGCTTGTCGACGAATCCTGGCTCTCCGACGAGTTCCGCCCGCGGGTGGCCAAGCGCGGTGCCGAGATCATCGAGGTTCGCGGCGCCTCCTCGGCCGCTTCGGCTGCCTCCGGCGCCATCGCCCAGTCCCGCGACTGGGTTCAGGGCACCCCCGAGGGCGACTTCACCACCATCGGCCTCTACTCCGACGGTTCGCACTACGGCGTGCCCGAGGGCATCGTCTTCGGATTCCCGGGCGTCGCGAAGAACGGCGCGTGGGAGGTCGTCGACGGCCTCAAGGTGTCGGCCGCGACCCGGGCCGGCATCGACGCGAACGTCAAGGCCCTCCTCGAAGAGCGCGAGATCATCACGTCGCTCGGCCTGCTCTGATTCGTCGCGCCCGCTGACGCCTCGACGGGAGCCGGGGCGTCAAGGCGGGCAAAGGCTTGGCGAGGGCCCCGCCTGCGAGCGTCGCGGGCGGGGCCCTCGGGTTCTTTCGACCAGATTGCGTAACGCCGAAGGCCTGGCGGCGACGCGGTTCGCCGGGCCGTGACGATGCCGGGCCCATGATGTCCGTGAAGGCATTCGCATGCGCAGTTGCATGACGTGCGCAGCGCGTGCAATAGAATGGGCGGGAAACGACGTCACGAAGACACCAAGGGGGAATCATGTCCGAGAATCCAGGGATGCCACGGGGCGAGGCCGCCGCGGAAGCGGCCCAGGTTCCGCCCGCGCTGCCGGCGTCGCCTACTGGACCCGCGCAGTCCGGCGGACAGCCGCAGCAGCCCGTGTTCCGGCAGCCGGGCGTGTCCGGCGCGGCAGACGCGGCCTATCCGGCGCGGCAGGCGGCAGCGGTTCCCGAAAGCGGCGGATACGATGTTTCCGGCTACCCGGGTCCGGCGCGCTGGCCAGGTGCCGGCGCGCCGCCGCAGGGTCCGAGATCGACCGAAAGAATGGCGGCCTCCGCAAGGGAAGCGGGCGCCGCGATGAAGGCGATGGGCGCGGCCGCCTGGCAGAAGGCGGGTGAGACGTGGCAGGCAAGCAACGACCCGAGCCGGCAATCCGATTCCTTTGCGGCCAGGATCTTCGACATGAGCTTTACGAGATACGTCACCCCGTCGGTCGCGAAGCTCTTCTACATCCTCAGCCTCGTTGCCGTCTGGCTGGCATGGATCGGCTCGGTCGTGACGGCATTCGGCGCCTCGCGCTACATGTACGGCGGCGGGGGATACGTCCTTCTCGTCGTCGTCCTCGGTTTCCTCGTCGCCCTTGCCGCCACAATCGGGATTCGCATGGGAATCGAGGGCGCGGTGGCTCGCGTGCGGACCGCCGAGCACGCCCGTGAGATTGCCGAGGCGCTGCGCGGCCAGAACGGGGAATGCTGACGGTCCAGGCCAGGACCGCGAACCGGTCCCGGCGGCCTCTTGTTTTCGCCTTCGTGCCCGGCATGGGACGGTTCCCGGCGGATTCTTCGACGGCGCTGGCTGATGCCCTTGCCGCGCACGAACCTGAATGCCCGGATGCCGCCTTGCGCCCTCTCAGTCAAGGGGAGCGTGCAGGCGGTTTTTCCGGTAGGAGGAGAGGTGGTCGGCGAATTCGGCCGACGTGTCGGAGTTGCCCGAACGCCACGTCTTGTGGTCGATGATGTCCGACCGGGTGCCGGTAGTCGTGTCGATGTAGGCGATGAGGCCGTCGAGGGCGTCGAGCTGGCGGGCGGTGTAGGGCGCACCGCCGGAGACGTGGACCATTTCGATTCCGATCGAATACGAGTTCATGCCGTAGTCGGGCATGTGAT
>CACYEE010000195.1 GCA_902773415.1 uncultured Actinomyces sp. | reverse complement strand
GCCCACCCTTCGACATCGTGGAAGCCGAAACCGTCCTCGTCCCCTAAACGCCCCCGACACCACGTTCGCATTGCCCGAGGCTGCCCCCTTTCGACACCCGGACCTCTCACCTGTGCAAACAGCCGACGCAGGGTCGCGCGCCCCTGCGTCGCCCCGCCCCTTCCCCGTCGGACCGGTCCGCCTGCCTATGGCCTTCACAAGCAAAAGGAACTACCATAGACCTGATTACATGGGGAATTGCAAAGGAGCGATTCATGAAAAGCGTGCAGCAGCATTACGACGATGTCATGTCCCTCGGAGCCCCGCTCCCGATCGTCGATGTCGAACTCAACGGTGCCCGCGGCCTCATCCTCGGCCGCGACCTTCCCGCGCTCATCCCCGCCCCGCCCTTCACCAATTCCAAGCGCGACGGATTCGCGGTTCGCGCGGCCGACGTCGCGCCCGGCACCGCCCTCCCCGTCGCCGCTGACATCCACGTGGGCGACGGCGAACCCGCACCCCTCGAACCCGGCACCGCCGCGCGAATCCAGGTGGGTGCCATGATTCCCGAAGGCGCGGACGCCGTTCTCGAAGCCCACCTCGCAGAAGGCGACCTCGACTCGGTTCTGGGCGAGGAAACCCCGACCTCCGTCGTGCCGAAAGAAGCCATCAGGGCCGGACGCAACGTTCGCCACGAAGGCGAGGACCTGGCCGCCGGAACCCTCTCCTTCTTTTCCGGCACGCGCCTTCGCGCCACCCATCTCGCCGGCCTCGCCGCCCTCGGCTATTCCGCGGTGCCGGTCCACCGCCGCCCGCGCGTGGGAATCCTGACCACCGGAAGCGAGCTGCGCCCCATCGGCGCACCGCTCGAGCCGGGCACCGTCCACGATTCCGGGGCCGTGCTTGTCGCCGAAATGGTGGCCGACCGCGGCGCCGTCGCCCTCCCCTTCGCCTGCCACAAGGATTCGATGGAAGCCTTCGACAACGAACTGAAGACTCTCGCCACGCAGGTCGACCTCATCATCACCGTGGGCGGCACCGATGCCGGCTCGAAGGATGTCGTCTACCGAACCCTCAAGGACGAGGGCGTCTCCTTCGATTTCATTGCCGCCCAGCCAGGCCGCTCCCAAGGCTGGGGCACGATTACCGTCGAGCGCCGTGCCGGTCTCGAAGACGAGGACGAGACCCGCGACGTTCCGATTCTCTGCCTGCCGGGCAACCCCGTTTCGACTTTCGTCTCGATGTGGCTGTACGGGATTCCGCTGCTTACCCTCCTGTTTGGCCGCGAGCCGGGTTCGCTCGATTCCCTCTTCCATCCTGCGGCAGCCGGCTCGAACTGGACGAAGGAGCCGGGGCGGATCCAGTTCCTCCCCTGCGTGCCCGGCGGCCTGCCGCGCGCGGACAAGGAGGCGGTGATGCCCGCTTCCAGCGGCGGCTCGGCTTCGCATCTCATCGGCACGCTTCCTCGGGCGACGGGACTGGCCCGCGTCGCGGAGGACCGGGGGAATGTGCGCGCCGGCGATACCGTGGATGTCATGTGGTTCGCCGACCAGCGCCGCTTCTCATAGCCCCGAGGGTACGTATCGGAGGGGTCTGACACCAGTGATACGTGGGGATATCGTCATCGACGCCACGGCAAGCGCTCGGCCTGCCAGAAGTCTTCGGCGCGAACACGGCGAAGCGGGCAGCTCGCCGAGATTCGCCTCGCCGACGTCTTTCCTCTCCGCCCCGAGATACCCGCGCAGGCAGCCCCGGCGCTTGCCACCATTACGGGAATGCTCGGCGCTATGATGGCTTCGGAAGCAACCAAGCTGGCGACGGGCACCGGCACCCCGCCTCCGGCCGGCTCGTGCTCGTCGATGCCGCCAGCGCCGAGATTCGCAGCATCCCCCCTTGCAAAGGAGCCCCCATGAGCTGGAAAACCGCAGAGCAGCACTACAACGACGTCATCAGCCTGGGTCAGCCGCTGCCCGCGGCGGAAGTGGCGGTCAGCCAGGCGCGCGGCCTGGTGCTCGTCGAGGACGTCTACGCCCTCCACTCGGTGCCGCCCTTCACGAATTCGGCCATGGACGGCTTCGCCGTGCGGACCGTCGACGTCGTCCCCGGCCAGGCGCTTGCCGTGACCGACGACGTTCCCGCCGGGCGCGCGGACGTCCCCTCCCTCGCGCCCGGAACCGCGATCCGCGTCATG
>CACYEE010000194.1 GCA_902773415.1 uncultured Actinomyces sp. | reverse complement strand
GCCTGTGAGCGTTTTCCTTGGAATCCCGCTCTTTTCGCGACGCACACCCGTATCCACAGGCGCGCAAAACGTCACCGCCATCCACAGGTTTCGCGCTCCTCTTGCCGCACTGCCGCAGCGCCCCTAGCGTGGAAGCCATGACCATACGCAAGCTCCGCGCCCTCGCCTGGCGCATCCGTTACCTTCTTCTGGCGCTCGTCGCCATCACCGCTCTCGCCGCGGTCCTTCAGACCCTCTCCGCGATGCGGCCCGACACGGCCCGCGTCGTCGTGGCGGCCAGAGGCCTCGACGCGGGCATCGAACTCGCCGCCTCCGATATCCGGCTCGCGGCCGTCCCCGAAAACCTCGTTCCCGACGGCGCGATCGTCTCCAAGGACGACGCCATCGGAAGCACGATCGCCGCAGGCCTGCCCGAAGGAATGCCCCTTGCCAGCAGTCTCCTGCTCGGCGAAGATTTCCTCGCCTCCGCACCCAAAGGCCACACCGTGCTTCCCGTCACCGTCGCCTCGGATGCCGCGACAGGCTTCGCAAGGCCCGGTTCGACGATCGCGCTCTACGCTCCTCCAGACGAATACTCGGACTCGACCGATGCCGTCCTTGTCGCCGACAAGGCCACCGTCATCGGCGTCGCGCAGGAAAAGAGCAGCGGCGGACTGTTCGGCACCTCGGGCGAAGCGACCCTCGCCCTGTTCGTCGCGGTGCCCGATGCGCGCGCGCCCGCCGTGCTCGGAGCCTCCTCGTCAAGCCCCCTCCTCGTCGTCTCCCGCCGATAGGAACCGCAATGCGAAGGCCTACAGCTTCCCGAAATGCGGAGGAACCTCGTCCAGAAGGCGACGCTCGTTCGCGTCGCGCGCCTCGACCTGCCGGCCGCTCTGCGTCGCAGCCCTGCCCTCGGGAGCCGCAAGCGCCCTGGCAACTGCCTCGTCCCGATCGCGAAGGTCGCCCCGTTCGACGGCTTCCGTGTCGAGGCGAGACAGCCGCACCGCAGCCCCGTGCTTTCGGCCCATCAGCCTTCGTCGCTTGTCTCGGCGGTGTCCTCCGAGCCGGCGTCGGCCGTATCGGGAGCGTCGTCGCGAGCCTCGTCTGCCGACGCCTCGGCCGGCGCGTCACCGGCACTCGGGACGCTCAGCGCCGAAGAAATATCGTCGGAGGCAAGCCCCAGACGGCGGATGACATTGCGAAGCACGGCATCGATTTGCGTTCCGCAGCGAGGAACGTCAAGCTCCTCGCGCATCGTCGCAAGAATCTGGTCTTCCGTCCTTCGGCGTCCGTCGGACATGATCCAGGCAACCAGCTCGTCGAGCTCGTCATCGGAATAGGCCGCCAGAGGAAGGCCCGGGGTGACTGCCGGACGCCTGCTGCGGTTGCGGATCTGCGAGGACTCCGCGCGAAGCGCGTGCTGCCATCCCTCCGCCAAGGCAGGCATGTCAACGCTCGCCGGCGGCTCGGGCGCATCGCGAATCGACTCGAGAAGGGCGGAGATTGCCTGCGCTTGCCCGACAGGATCGATGAAGAGCGACGTCGAGAACGTCCTGAATACGATCCAGCCGCGTTCTTCCAGGCGCTCCAGCCAGAAGCGGTCGCGACGGCGCATCGACGGCTCGTTCACGTATTCCTCGTCGTCGACAAGCACCGCGACGCGCCATGTGCCCTCGAATCCTTCCGACCCGGCGACGAGCGGAATCCTCACTCCGTCGTCGTAGCCGTAGTTCGTTGCGGTCGCCCACCCCTTCCGTTCCAGGCGCGCGGCCAGATCGCCGACAAGCGGAGTGACGTTCTCCGAGTTCGCATCGGGTTCGATCCCGACCGCTTCGCCTCCTGCACGGTCGATGATCCGGGCAAGCAGACGCGGACCGGCCGCCGCAACTCCGTCGGTCCTGATGTCGCCCGGTCCGAGAGCGGAAATGATCGTGAGGTCTTCGCGGGCGGCTTCGACCGCATCGACAAGTCCGCTCAGGCCCTCGCGTTCGGACAGAGCGCCGAAGGTATGCACGACGCGGCCGTGGACGGTCTTGCCGAAGCCGACCGAAAGGATGACGGAATCGCGTTGCAGGCCCGCGCACTGGGTCACGTCGAGAATGGCGAAAGGTTCGCGCGAATCCCGGGCAAGGTACTGCTGCAACACGCTCGACCCCCGAACCGTCTGCTTGAGGGCCTCGCGAACACGCTCGGCATGGCCCTGCGAAATGCAGGCGACCGCAAGCGACTTTTCGGGGCGGGTCAGGATATGCTCGACAACGGCATCGACCACCTTGTCGACCTCCACCGCGGTGCCTTCCACCATTCCCGAAGCCGGAGAGGGGAATCCCCGCCCGTCCACGACAACGAGCTTCACCCGGCTTGCCATCCTGACGGCGGGAATCATCTCGAGCACGTCGGCATAGCCCTGTTCGCGCAGCGTCGCCGTCGCAAGCTCGTCATGACGCACGCGGTTCGCCGGAAGCTCCACGACCGGCAGAACCTTTGCGAACCGGGCAATCGCGCAGTTCTCGCCGCCACGGCGCACATCGCCGACAACCACGATCTGGCTGCCGCGCATGAGCATCGACACCGAGTTCGCCACGGGCACCGAATCCATCGCGTCCATGATGACGAGGTCGGCCCACGGCATGGTCGGAACGAATTCGGCCACCATCATTGCGGGAATGACCCATACCGGGCGGGATGCCTGGACAATGTCCGCGTAACGCCGGATCGATTCGGCCAGCATTCCGGTCGAGTAGCGTTCAAGCTGGCCGTCGAGCGTCATCGTGTCGTCGCGCCTGGCGGAAATCGTCTGGCGCATCCGCGAAATCGCGCCGCGCATGACCGGCCCGGCGAGCGTCTCGGTATGCGCCTTGTCAAGGATCCGAACGTCTCGGGCAAGGCTTGCGAGTTCGGCGGAACCGATGGTCGAAAGGGTATCCGAACGGCCGACAAGCTGCTCGAATACCGACGCGCAGTAGATCAGTTCGAGTTCGGCATCGACCATGTCTTCCGTGACCCGCCGCGCCGTGAAATCGGCGATGACCGAAGCCATCCCCTTTTCGTCCAGGGCGGCAAGGAGTTCGTTGCGCCGCGGAAGGTGAACCATCGAGGCTTCGTCCGTCGCGAGGCGGCGCAGGAAGGCGTGCATGTCCTCCAGCGACATTTCCTCGAGTCTCGTTCCGGGGGCAAGATCGGTTTCAAGCGCCTTGAGTTCGCGCACGACCTCGGAGGCGGATACCTTGATCTGCGGCAGGCCGTCGGGCAGCTTCGGCCAGGAATCCCCGCGGCGGTAGCGACGCCAGATGTCGCGCAGTTCCTCGACCTTCGCGAGGGCGTCGTGAAGATCGGCGACATCGATGCCGTCCCTGAGGAAGCCGCGCGCCTGCCGGGTCAGGCGGCGGCGCTCCGACATGCTCATCTGCCTGTTGTTCTCTTCGCGCCATTCCTTCGTGGCGGTCGCGGTGATCATGTCGTACGCCGAGTGCTCGTAGATGGCGGGAACGAAAACGTCGAGGGTGCTGGCAACGGCGTCGAGCAGCGTAATCTGCGAGAGCCATTCGTTGAGCGTTGCGGCGCGCGCCAGGCCCGTCTCGGCAGCGACCCTGTGGGCCTGCGCTATGGCGACGGGCACGGTTTCGGTTGCGAGCAGCCGTGCGCGCGACAGCGCTTCGGCCCCCTGCGCGTCGGCCGTGATGCGGGAACCTGCCCACGGGGAGGCGCATTTCCCGCTTTCGAGGGCGCCGATCCTGCTTGCCTCGCGGAAGTCCGCGGCGATGGCTTCGCGCTGCGTGCCGAGAAGCCGCGCCTGGTCGGCGGGCAGGCGGACGCGCGAACCGGGCACCGAGTCGGCGGTCATGAGCGCCGCCATGCGTTGGAGGAGGGAATGGACGGACACGTCCCATTCCTCGTCGGTTTCGTGAAGGGCCCGAACGTATTCGCCAAGGCGGGCGCGTGCGGCGGAAAGGTCGTCGCGCAGGCGAAGGGTCTCGGAATCCGCAAGTTCGGGTTCGCGCAGCCTCATGCCGGTGCGAAGTCGCCAGGCGGCAGCGTCCACATCGGAAAAGTCGAGGACGAGCTCGCCCAGTCCGAGGCGTTCCATTTCGTCGATGAAGGAGCGGCCCGATGCCTGGCGTCCAGGAATGTAGAGGACGGAGCGCCCGGTTGCCGCCGCGTCGGCAACGATTGCGGCAAGCGTCCCGGTACCGCGAGAACCGGTCGGCGTGTCGATGACGAGGGAACGGCCGGCTGCGACTCCTTCGACCGCTCCGAGCTCGACAACGTCGAGGTCGCCGGCGCCGCGTTCGGTTTCGGGGGAGCGGTCTTCGCGCGAGGCGGGAGGCAGGGGCTGGGACGAGAGGGCGCGTGTCGCCTCGTCGCCGGCAAGGGCTCTCATGATTCCCGATTCCTCGATGTAGGGCCTCATCGCCTCGAGGTCTTCGAGAAGCACCGAACCGGGATGCGCGAAGGCACCCAGCAGCGAGGAAACATGGTAGGAGAAACCGGGGAGGTAGAGCCGCCCGAGTTCGCGGATTCGGGCCACGGCTTCGTCGTTGTGCGCGGAATCTGCGGCGAGCGCGCACAGCTGCGTAATCTGCTCGGAGGGAACCGAGTGGGATTCGAAGGCGCGCAGAACGACGGGATTGACTTTGCAGCGTTTGGTGAGGGTGATGCGGGCGTCGCCTTCGGCGTCGATTTCGAGGCGGGCCGATTGCAGGAGGGCCGGCTCGTTCATCTGGCGTACCTCCACGCCGTCGCCAGCCGGATCGTTCGCGTCGATGGAAGAAGCGTTTTCTTTCGTTCCGCCGCGCGTTGCTTCGCCTCGGCTTGCGCCGTTGCCGATTTGCGTGAATCCGCCACCGAACTTGATTGCAAGGCTGACGGATTCGGGAAGTTCGGACCAGACGAGACGTCCGATGGCGAGAGTGACCGGCGCATAGCCGTACGTGTCGGCCAGTTCCTCGACGCGCCGCGAAAGCTCGCCCATTCGCTTGAGGGCCGTTCGCTGCGCGTTCTCTTCGCGAATGAGGGACTTCAGGCGTGTCGGCTTGCCGGAGAAAAGCTGGGCGCCTCCCGTGGGGTGCGGGTGGGAGAGGTCGACGACGCCGGGAGCGTCCGCCTCGATCCTGATCTCGCCGGCCTGGGAGGCCAGCGCGGCGTGCCAGCTTGCGTAGGCGTCGGCGAGGGGATCGGTCGGCTCGTGGGGGGCCGTGTCGGTTTCGTCTTCGGCAGGCCTGGCCGGGGCTTCGGCTTTCGCGTCGCCGGCTGCCGTTTTGCCGGTCGGCGCATCGTTGGGCGCCGCGGCAGTCTCCTCTTTCGGCGACGGCGAGTCCTGTGCCGTCGACGCGGCGGCAGCTGGAACCTTCGTTTCGCTGCCTGCGTCGCGCGCGGTCCTGAGCGCGAGAGAATCGGGAAGCGGAGCGTTTGCGACGGGGGGATAGCCTTCCCCGAACACCGAATCGTCGCCGTTCGCGACCCGTGCCGCATTCGGTTTGGCGGTGGCGAGGGGTCTCGCGGCGACTGCGCCCGTATTCTTCAATGGCCTGCCCTCTTGGCGCGGGACAGCGGGAACGGCCTGATTACGCTTCTTAAATAAGTTGAAGATGGGACTCACATTTTCACTGTAGTCGGTAAGCCGTCCCAAGTGTCTTTGCAACGCCGTTGAATACGCTCTCCGCCGCGTCGGCTCGCGTGCCATGGGGCCCATTGCCGGGCCAGAGGCCATGTCCCGTGCGGGCCCGGACGATGGCGGCAGTCTCCGTGATGCCGATCGGAATGCTGCGCGAACGAAGGAACCCGTACGCCATCGCCGTCTTCCCCGCCCCTCGCAATGCCGCACGATCGTCCCCGGCATCCTCTCCGGGCGCGTATCGGCGTCGCGGTTCTCGGCCAGCTTCCCTGCGCGTTTCGGGGACGCCGCCCGCAAACGCCTCGGCAAGGATCTCCTGCGCCATCGTCTCCGCTTCGGTCAGCGTGAACGTGTCCGGCGTACCGTCCCGGTCGGCCGCCCCGCCAAGGTCGAGCCCTCCGGCCTTGCCGTCAAGCCACGCCGCGAAACCGCGAGCGAGGACGTCGTGCAGGCAGACATGCCCGCGCCGAGCGCCTTGCCAACGACCGTGGCCCGCCGTCGCAAAAGTTCCGCGATGTTCACGCGACAGGCATTTTTCCGCACGCTGCCGAGAGCCAGGCGCCTCGGCATCCTCGCCGTCAAGGGCCACGATCGTCTCCGAAAGCCCGCCTTCTCCCTTTCCGCTCAACGCGATCGCAACCCCGCCGCTCCTGCCAGGACAACCCGACGACACGCCGAACACCGGCACAACGCAGGGAAAAATCGCGAATACACGCCAATGGCGTGCCATTTCCCGTTCGAGCAACTAGACTG